>CASDWR010000086.1 GCA_949284665.1 uncultured Rikenellaceae bacterium
GGAAAATTCCATAGATTTGTAAACAGATCCGGCCACGACTTTCTACTTTTTTATTTATGGGCAGGAATTCCAGTCGGACCCGATAATCTAACCAACTAACACTATTAACCAAAAAACCTATGAGAAACTTGACGTTCGTTAAAACGGCATGCATTGCCGTATTATTGACTGCAGGTATTCTCGGAAGCACGTTTGCACAGCCCCGGAAAATTACCGGAAGTGTCTCCGAGAAAAATACCAAGGGAGGAGTTTCCCCACTGATTGGTGTCAATGTTGTCATTAAAGGCACCCAAACCGGGACATCGACCGACATGAATGGCCGTTATTCCCTCGATAACGTTCCGGCCGGAGCCACACTTGTCTTCTCTTGCCTTGGCTACGAAACACAGGAAATATCCATCGGAGAAAAAACGACCATAGACGTAACGATGGAGAACGACACACAGATGATCGAAGCCTTGGTCGTAGTAGGTTACGGGTCGCAACGCAAAAGCGACATTGCCACATCGGTGGCATCAGTGGATGCGGATCAATTGAAAGCCTATCCCGGTGGGAACATTACCGAGATGTTGCGGGGTCGTGCGGCTGGCGTAAACATAACCAGCACCTCCGGTCGTCCGGGTGCCATCCCCGACATCACGATTCGCGGCAGCCGTTCCATCACAGCTAAAAATCTTCCTCTTTTCGTTATCGACGGTTGTACGGCTTCCGCCGAAGAGTTCGCGACCATCAGTTCAACGGATATTTCCTCCATAGAGATTCTGAAAGATGCCGCCGCACAGGCAATTTATGGTGCCCGGGCAAGCGACGGTGTAGTACTTGTCACCACCAAGCGCGGACAGGCAGGACGTGCAGAAATCAGCTACAACGGTTACGTCAGTGTTCAATCCCTTTGGCGTAACTTTGATTTCTACAATGGCGAGGAGTGGTATAACCTGCGACGTGAAGCCAAGGCCGCCGATGCACAGATGGACGACGCGACCCTGCTTCCCATGGAAACCGTCCTCTCCGACTACATTATGGAAGAGGTGTACAAGAAAGGCGAGTCTGTAAACTGGGAAAAACTGATGTTAAAAAAAGCCGTCGCCCACAACCACGAACTGAACATACGCGGCGGCAGTGAAAAGATCAGATTTTCGACAGGGTTGAATTATTTCGACCAGAATGGTATGGTTGTTACCGGGTCGGGCTACCAGCGGGGTTCGTTGCGGCTGAACACCGATTATCAAGCCACCGACTGGCTCACGATTGGCCTGAATGCCTCCTACACGCTCTCAAAAGAAGATCGTGAAGACGGCAATTTCAACGAATACATCACCCGCCAACCGTTGGGCAAGGTATATGAAGAGGATGGCTCCTACACCAAGTACCTCAATGCAGAGAACTACGTGAACCCACTCTACCGTGCCCAATATTACGATCGAAACATCAGTGTAAACCGTTACCGTATAAACGCATTCTTGGACATCAAACTTCTCAAGGGCCTCTCCTACCGTCTGAATACCTCTTATTACAATCGCGCCAGCGAAGACGGAACCGCTATCGGGGCCGACTATCCGGGCGGGGGAGCCATGGCCACACTCGAAGAGAGATCCGAACGCAATTATCTGATAGAAAACATTCTGCGCTACGACGTCCCCATCCGTAACACAAATCACAAACTGAATATCACGGCCGTTCAATCCATAGACTGCTCTTTGGAAAAAGCGCTTTTCAACTCCGTCAACAACCTGCCAGTAGACAAGGACTGGAATTACATCGCCAACGGGCAGATGACCGAATACAAACGCGAATATGAAGAGCACAACCTTGTATCGTTCCTCTTTCGTGCCCAATACAGTTTCAAAGATCGATATATCATGAATCTGGCCATACGGCGCGACGGTTCAAGCCGGTTCGGGCCAAACAACAAGTGGGGGAATTTCCCTTCGGCAGCATTTGCGTGGCGAATCAACGAGGAGTCGTTCCTGAAAAACGTACAGGCCATCGATAATCTCAAACTACGTGTCAGTTACGGTATTGTCGGGAATCAGAACGGTATCGCGAACTACTCCACGCTGGGTGTTTCCAATCCACTCGAATATGAGTTTGGCGACAGCTACCACATGGCTTACATGCCTTCCGAAGAACTCTCCAATCCGAATCTCCGGTGGGAACAATCGGCCACGGCGAACTTCGGTGTTGATTTTGGTTTCTTCAACAACCGTTTGAGCGGTTTTATCGAATACTACCGGACCCGTACAACCGACCTGTTGGTAACGCGCAGCCTGAACAAATCCCTCGGATACTCCTCGATGCTGGACAATCTGGGAGAGACCCGTTCGTCTGGCGTGGACTTCAGTTTGAACGTGGACGCCATACGCAAAACGGATTTCAACTGGAATATCGGCATCAATTTCAGTCACTACCAGAGTGAGATCGTCAAGATCGACGATCAGGTGGATGAGAATGGCAAGCCCTTGAGCCAACCAGGCAACGAATGGATCATAGGTGCCCCCATCAACTCTTATTATGACTATGTAGCGGACGGTATCTACCAATACAGCGATTTTGACATGTCAATAGTGGACGGCAAGAAAGTCTATACTTTGAAAAACACTGTGGATACCGATGGAGACGGGCTCCCCGATGCACCGCTCAAAAGAGACGATACCGTATTGCCGGGTTGTGTAAAAATCGTCGATCTGAACGGCGACGGAGTCATCGACGAGAACGACCGCAAAGCTATTTCACGAGAACCGGACTTCACCTTGTCGCTCTCCAACACCTTTACATGGAAAGGATTTGACTTTTACATGGACTGGTATGCGCTCTCTGGCAAAACGATTTTGAACCCTTATCTGTACAGTTCAAATCACGGCGGCTCGCTTCAGGGGAAACTGAATGGGATCAAAGTGAACTACTGGACTCCGACCAACCCTTCCAACGAAGCACCTCGCCCGACCCACAACACGAACGTGGTTTATCACAAATCGTTGGGCTACCAGGATGCCTCCTACATCCGGTTACGCACCCTGCAACTGGGCTATACCATACCCCAAGCCATTACCAGAAAAGCGGGCATTTCCAGACTGAGGGTCTACGCTACGGCGACCAATCTTCTTACGTTCACCAAATTCCTATCATACAGTCCTGAGCTCAATCCGGGCGAGTATCCTGAAGCGAGACAGTTCGTATTCGGTCTGAATCTGATATTCTAAATTTCAAAAAGAGACAAACGCCATGAAAAAAAACATATATATCGCAACCATAGGATACGTACTTATGGCCTCGGCATGCACCAATCTGCTCGAGGTGGAATCGAAGACCTCGATTACCAATGACTATTTGACTACGACGATCGACGGTCTGGAACGCTACACCGAAGGGCTCTACAACAAGGATCGGGAATTCGCCATTACCAGCAACAGCAGCCGCTATGCAGTGGAAATGTTCGATTTCAACACCGACATTTCGATTTATCGTGCCGGCACCGCAACGGCAATCGCCCGGTTGGACAACCTGACACCCACCAATTCCGATGTGGAAAGTCACTGGGAACACCACTATGCCATAATCGGCAAGGCCAATGAGATCATTGTGGCTGCCGAGCAAATGGGGCTGGACAACCCGAGAGTCAAACAGGCCTGGGGAGAAGCGAAAGTATTCCGGGCACGTGCTTATTTTATGCTCTACAAACGTTTTGAGCGGCTCTATCTGAACATTGAACCGACAAACGTAAACAACCTCGATCGAGAGTTCAAACCGGCCACCAAGGAAAATATTTTCAATCTCATCAAAAACGACCTCGACAATGCCATAGATGTTCTGGACTGGACGACCACTATCAATGGTGTTGTGGAATCGGGGCGCATGAACAAAGCGGTTGCCAAACACATCCGCGCCCAGGTAGCCATGTGGGAAGAGGATTGGGACACAGCCATCGAGCAGTGCGAAGACATCTTCACCGAAGGCAACGCCTATTACCACATGTTGGGCTCTACTGACGAAGTATTCTCCAGCGAGAATCTACGTAATGCGGAGATAATCTGGTCATACCAGTTCTCCAAAAACAAAGGTGGAGGAGGCACCGTTGACGGCAACGGCGTGCTCTCCGGCCACAAAGCTTCGTTGATCGTCACCACACGCTACCACGCCGTCAGCGGCTGTACTTTCTCCAGTGAGTACGGGGGTTATGCCTGGGGTCGCATCTATCCGAACACCTATCTGTTCAGTCTTTACGATCAGCAGAAAGACACCCGCTACAAGAAGTTATTCATCCACGATTTTTACTTCAACGATCCGAACCAACCGGAAACTTACGGGCAACTGATCGACAAAAATTTCTATAACGGGGCTGCCGGTTATCTGGAGCGGCTCCATCCGATGTCCATCAAACATGCCGACTTCTGGACCAATCAAGACCAGCCGGACCGTACGTCGAGTTTCCGCGACCTGATCGTCTACCGATTGGCGGAAACCTATCTGATGTGTGCCGAGGCCTATGTACATAAGGACGGTGGAAGTACCAGCAATGCCAATGCGATTGCCTACTACAACCAAACCTGGGAGCGTGCAGGCAATGATCATGAATCAGGACCACTGACTCTGCAAATGCTACTCGACGAATATGCTCGCGAACTCCATTTTGAAGGTGTACGCTGGTCTCTGCTAAAGCGTTTGGGACTCCTCGCCACGGAGGTAAAAAAACACAGCGGCGACACCAAGCAGCAAGACCCCTATCTCGACCGGGACTACATTGAATGCCGTACGAACTTTGTAGCCGGCAAACATGAAACGTGGCCAATTCCTTCGAACCAGATTCTGCTCATGGGAGAACAAAACTTTCCACAGAGCGATCCCTGGAAGTAGGTCTGACCTGAGGAAATCGGGAGTTGTCCAATAATTTCTCACCCGACAGGATGCTCCGGCACAATTCATTGTGCCGGAGCATCCTCGTTTCCACACCGTCGATGGAATAATTTTTATGCGCTGAACCCCAGAAGCCAGCATGGCAGATACATGAGATGCATCGGAAAACGGCAAAAAGGCATGGACCCTCTTGTTAAAAAAACGACGTTCCGGGGCTTTTTTTGCAGATATTTGCGGAATCTTTGTTTGCATAAGGAAATAATTCATATCTTGCGCCATTGGAATATTTCTGCAACTCGATGATTCGTTCGTCATTTTCGACATATTGCGGTCATATCACCGTCACCCGTATTACCACCCCTTAGGGGGTCGTTTTTCTATTTTCCATAACCTACCGGGGCAGGCGAACAAGGTTTACCGCCCGTCTGACAAACACATCAATCGTCATTTCGCACAGAAAGGGGGATTTATCGTATCCGTCATGATTTTTGCGGAGGACGAAACTGTTAACGGTAATATCTCATACGAATATGAAAGTACTTAAATTCGGAGGGTCGTCCGTCGGATCGGCTACCGGACTACAAAACATAAAACAGATCATCGTTTCACGCAATGAACCGACCGTCATAGTAGTTTCCGCCCTTGGGGGAATTACCGATCTGCTGATCGAAACGGCCCGTCAGGCCCTTTTGGGTGGGGGAGCACATGAAGTAAGTTTGTCGCGGATTGCTGAACGACATCAAAAACTGATTGTCGAGGCGGTTCCGCCCGACAAACGGGAAGAGGCGTCAGCCGCCATTGCACCACTGTTGGAAGAATTGTCAAACATTTTCCGAGGCATTTCACTCGTCCGAGACCTTTCGCCGAAAACGTTGGATACGGTGGTCAGTTACGGTGAACGCCTCTCTGCGGAGATTGTCGGCCGCATCATGCCCAATATCGCACGGTATGATTCGAGAAACTTTATAAAGACATTTTGTCGACAGGGACGGCACATTGTCGATTTCGATTTAACCAACTCTCTCATCGACAAGGCATTCGAAACATTACCACAAACGGCTTTGGTAACCGGATTCATCGCTTCCGACCGGAAAAGCGGTGACGTGACCAACCTTGGCCGAGGCGGATCGGATTATACGGCAGCGATATTGGCAGCCGCTTTGAAAGCCGAACGCCTCGAAATCTGGACGGACGTGGACGGTTTCATGACTGCCGACCCGCGAATCATCGACAATGCATACGTCATCCCCCATTTGACATTTGCCGAAGCCATGGAGCTCTGCAATTTCGGTGCGAAGGTAGTTTACCCTCCGACCCTCTATCCGGCATATCGGAAAAGCATCCCGATTGCCATCCGCAACACCTTTAATCCTTCGGCCGACGGTACATTGATCGACAATCGCCGACCTTCGCCGGAAGGCAAAGCAATCAAAGGGATCTCTTCGATCGACAATACGACGCTGGTAACAGTATCGGGATTGGGCATGGTAGGAGTAATAGGGGTCAATTCAAGGATATTCAAGTCCCTGGCTGATTCCGGGATCAGTGTTTTTTTGGTTTCGCAGGCAGCTTCCGAAAACAATACATCCATCGCCGTCCGCGATGATGCTGCCGAACAGGCAGCCGAAGTTCTCAATCGCGAATTCGCCCGCGAGATTGCTCTCGGCGAGATGGATGAAGCAGGTATCGAACGCAACCTGGCTACGGTCGCGGTCGTGGGCGAGAATATGAAGCACACCCCCGGCATTGCCGGCAAACTCTTCAATACGCTCGGACGAAACGGTATCAACGTAATCGCTTGTGCACAGGGAGCTTCAGAAACGAATATCTCTTTTGTCATCGGCCAACAGAGTCTGCGCAAAGCACTCGGCGTAATCCATGATTCGTTCTTCCTTTCCGACGCACAGGAGCTGAATCTGTTCGTTGTCGGAACGGGAGGAGTCGGACGCAACCTCCTGGAACAAATATGCAGCCAGCGGCCGAATCTTTTGGCAGACAAATCATTGCGGATCAACGTAGTCGGCATTGCCAATTCACGCAAATGTCTCTTCGACCCGGAGGGAATCGATATCGGCAACTATGCGGAAGCATTGGAGTCCTCTTCTCTGGTATCGGATCCTGAAACCATTTGCCGGGAGATCATACGCATGAACCTGTTCAATTCGGTATTCGTGGATTGCACGGCTAGCAGTTCCATCGCCGCCCTTTACCGTACCCTGCTTGAGCATAATATTTCGGTCGTTGCCGCCAACAAGACGGCAGCTTCGTCCTGTTATCAGGAGTACGCAGTACTCAAACATACGGCATCACGCCGCGGTGTAAAATTTCTTTTCGAGACCAATGTCGGCGCAGGCTTGCCCATTATTGGAACGATCAACAACCTCATCAACAGCGGAGACCGTATTTTGCGGATCGAGGCAGTGGTTTCCGGCACGCTCAACTATATTTTCAACACGCTGAGTGCGGAGATTCCCATGAGCCAGGCTATTCACATGGCAGCCGAAGCCGGTTACAGTGAACCGGATCCGCGCATGGACCTCAACGGACGCGATGTTGTCCGCAAACTCGTCATCCTCGCACGCGAAGCAGGATACGTGCTGGAACAATCGGACGTGGAGTTGAAGCCATTCATTCCGGCCTCCTTTTTCGAGGGGTCGCAAGAAGAGTTCTGGGAAAAAATACCATCATTGGACCCCTATTTCGAAGAGCTGCGACAAAAGGTGGAGGCTTCGGGGAAACGACTCCGATTTGCCGCCCGCCTTGTGGAAGGAAAGGCAGAGGCAAGACTCTGCGAAGTGGATGAAAAGCATCCGTTTTACCAACTCGAAGGGAGCAACAATGTCATTCTGCTTACCACGGAACGCTATAAGGAATATCCGATGGTCATCAAGGGTTACGGTGCCGGTGTCGCCGTAACGGCAGCAGGTGTTTTTGCCGACATCATCGGCATCGCCAACATTCGTTGAAACATCTATTCATGAACGGCTTATTAACGAAACATCCGAAATGAAATATATCATCATTTTAGCAGATGGGATGGCCGACGAACCGATCGCGTCGTTGGGGGGCAAGACACCCTTGCAGGCAGCCGACACGCCATCCATGGACCGTCTTGCCGCCGAAGGGTGCAGCGGCATGCTGCATACCGTGCCGCAAGGCTTCCATCCCGGCAGCGAGATAGCGAATCTATCCGTTTTGGGTTACGACCCTGCTTTGGTATTCGAAGGACGCGGGTCACTCGAAGCGGCCAGTATGGGGGTTGAAATTCTGCCGGACGAAATGGCCATGCGCTGCAACTTGATCTGCATTGAGAACGGCCGCATCAAAAACCACTCGGCAGGCCACATCGGCGATGACGAAGCGGCTGAACTGATCCGTTTTTTACAAAAGGAACTGGGGGGAGAACGATTCCTTTTCCATTGCGGAGTCTCTTACCGTCACCTGTTGAAGATGCGCAACGGTGATAAGAGGCTCGACTGCACCCCGCCGCATGACGTACCGGGAACCCCGTTCCGCGAGGTACTCATCAAACCGCTCTGTCCTGAAGCCGAAGAGAGTGCAGAAACTCTCAACACCCTGATCCTGCGATCGCAGGAGCTACTGGCAGGACATCCTGTCAACCTGAAACGCATGAGTTGCGGCAAAGACCCGGCGAACAGCATCTGGCCATGGTCTCCCGGTTACAAACCTCGCATGGAGACACTCATGCAACGCTATGGATTGCATAACGGGGCAGTTATTTCGGCCGTAGACCTGATCCGGGGGATCGGGATTTATTCGGGACTGACCCCGTTGCATGTAGAGGGAGCTACAGGACTGTATACGACCAACTACGAAGGGAAAGCCGAAGCGGCCATCAAAGCACTCGAAACATACGATTTTGTCTTCGTCCATGTGGAAGCGTCCGACGAAGCGGGCCACGAGGGTGACGCCGAGTTGAAAATGCGAACCGCCGAATACCTCGATCACCGCCTGATTTCGCCCATTCTGAAGGCTATCGACGGTATGAAAGAAGCGGTTACTGTGGCACTTCTTCCCGATCATCCCACGCCCTGCCGCCTGCGTACACATACAGCGGATGCCGTTCCTTTCGTCATTCGCAGACCGGGCATCACTCCCGACAGGGTTATATGTTTCGACGAATTCAGTGCTCATGAAGGGGATTACGGTCTTCTGCGCGGCGGTGAGTTCATGGAGGCGCTGTTCGGAAGGGAAAATCCCCGCCGGCAATGGATCGATGATCCAGTCCTACAACGGTAGCAATACGCTGCAACAAACAAAACATAAAAAACCATAGATACAACCATTCGAACAATGAACTATTACAGTACCAACCGAACAATTTCCGGAGTTTCGCTCCGGGATGCCGTTGCCAAAGGTTTGGCAGCGGATGGAGGAGTTTTCATGCCAGAACTGATCGGCACGCTGCCGTCAAGTTTTATCCGCGGGTTGCCGGAGATGACATTGCAAGAGATGTCCCTACAGGTGGCTGAAGTGTTGTTCGGCGAAGACGTCGAGAAATCGAAACTCGAACAAATCGTCGATGAGACCCTGAATTTTGACATCCCGCTGGTACACGTTTCCGGGAAACGCCATGCTTTGGAACTGTATCATGGGCCAACACTCGCCTTCAAGGATATCGGAGCCCGTTTCATGGCCCGACTTTTGGGATATTTCGTTGAAAATTCATCGGACCGTGAAATCAACGTTCTGGTAGCTACTTCGGGTGATACGGGGGGTGCCGTAGCCAACGGTTTTCTGGATGTCCCGGGCATCCGGGTTTTTGTCCTCTATCCGAGCGGGAAAGTGAGTGATATTCAGGAAAAACAATTTTCCACTCTCGGCCGGAACATCGTTGCCATCGAGATAGATGGCACGTTCGACGATTGCCAGGCACTGGTCAAACGT
The DNA here is from genome assembly GCA_949284665.1 of uncultured Rikenellaceae bacterium. GTDB lineage: Bacteria > Bacteroidota > Bacteroidia > Bacteroidales > Rikenellaceae > Tidjanibacter. Next base: position 9,760 of record CASDWR010000086.1, read on the forward strand.
GCATTTACGGATCGTATACTCAACGATTCCATGCGTCTCACCTCGGCAAATTCGATCAACATAGCCCGTTTGTTTCCACAATCGTTTTTCTATTTTCACGCATATGCCCAATTGCTGAAACAACACCCAGACACGAAAGAGATCGTATTCAGCGTACCGAGCGGCAACCTTGGCAATCTCACGGCAGGCGTCATTGCAAAACGCATGGGTTTGCCCATCAAACGTTTCATTGCCGCCAATAACCGCAATGATGTTTTTTCGGAGTACCTGCATACGGGAGTCTACACACCACGCAAGTCGGTCATAACAATTGCCAATGCCATGGATGTAGGGAATCCCAACAATTTTGCCCGCATCATCGACCTGTACGATAATTCGTACTCCCTGGTGCGTACGGAGATCGACGGCCGCCGTTACGATGACGAGGAGATCCGGCAGACGATTCGACAGACATGGTCGGAAAATTCTTATCTGCTCGACCCTCACGGGGCCTGCGGTTATCGTGCGCTGATCGACTGTTTGCAGCCCCAAGAGACGGGTATCGTACTGGAAACAGCTCATCCGGCCAAGTTCAGGGAACAGATGGAGGCAACGATCGGTATGCCCGTAGCTCTTCCGGAATCGCTTTCCGCCTCGCTGACACTTCCGAAACAAAGTATCCGGCTGACGACTGATTTCGACGCTTTCAGAGCCTTCCTGCTTTCGCAACAACTCTGATCTCCGGCCAACCGGCAACTCCGAACGAGGTATTCCGGAACCTTCGGCATCTTCGGACATCCGCATCGGAAATTCGCCGCCAAGGGGAAAGATCTGGGGAACAGGGATAATCGTCCAAAGAGGAGAGGAGAGGAATGATCCCAATACCACACGACAAGGTCTCCCGCATGCTGTTTCCGTGCCCGTCCGATCGGAATTCAGCAAATCAGAGGATCAACCTCGACATGTTGCGTGATATCCTCTTGCGAATCTCGTTTAGAGCAGCGATTTTTTCGATAATATCGGTACTCTCTTCTTCGGACAGATTTTCCTCTTTAAGACGGTCATTGAGTTCAACGATGATCGTTTCGATAGTTTTCGATTTGTAAAGGGTCACGGTACGCGGCACTACCTCGTCCAACCGGTCCCTCTCATTTTCGACCGAAACGTCGAAACGTCGCCATATCTCGCTGGTCGTATAGTTCGAATCGGCCGTCAGTATATCCACAGCCACATTGCACACTTGCGGGTCGGAGTGGTTCGTAAAATTGTGAATGGGGACCTCGACACCTTCGCCCAAAGCCTCGTACTGTTTCTCGTAACACTCCATCATCGTTCGATACACCGGGTTACGGAAACGGATTCCGTCGCGGTTTAGTTCATTGAAGATCGTCTCGGCCACATTGAAACGACTCATGTGCTCACCTTCCTTGTATTCGAAATAGAGATGGCCGTATTTCATCAGATACCCCGTAATCTCTTTCTCAAGCTCATCGATATTGCTTCCTGCAGTAAATTCCCCTGGACCGGTTGGGGGGAGTATTCCTGTTTCCTCCCGGGAACGGATTCGCTGTTGATTGCGGACGAATTCGCTGGTTTGCCGATCGTACTGTACAGAAAGACGTTTTCGGGAGACCTCGTTTGCCAACACCTTTCGATCCATATCCATGGTATCGGCGCACTCGCGTATAAAGACCGATCGCGAGATCGGATCGGGAATTTCTGCGATGGACTGTACGATGTCGCTTATCAGTTGCGCTTTCTTGATCGGATCATCCATCGCATCCTTCATCAAAAGGCGGGTTTTGAATCCGATGAAATCCTTCTGATTTTCTTGAATATAGGCTTTCAATTCCGCGGCCGAATGGGTACGCGCAAAGGAATCGGGGTCTTCGGGCTCCGGGAGGAGGACCACCCGTACGTTGAGTCCTTCGCGGAGTATCATGTCAATCCCTCGCAACGAGGCCTTGATACCGGCGGCATCTCCATCATAAATGACCGTCACGTTTTTGGTGAAACGGGCGATAAGGCGTATCTGTTCCGTGGTAAGCGAAGTACCGGACGAAGCCACCACGTTTTCCACACCCGACTGATGCATCTGAATCACATCGGTATATCCTTCGACCAGGATGCAGTTGTTTTCGCGCGAGATAGCGTTTTTGGCGAAATAGATTCCGTACAGGCTCTGGCTTTTGCTGTAAACGATGCTTTCGGGTGAGTTGAGATATTTGGCCGCCCGATCGTTTTTTTTGAGTATCCGTCCACCGAAGGCAATCACTCGCCCGCTGATGGAGTGGATCGGAAAGATTACCCGTCCGCAGAAACGGTCGTAATAGTCACCTGTTTCCCGCTTGATGGTCAGTCCCGTATCAACGAGGAACTGTTCCTTGTATCCTGCATTGAGTGCAGCCACAGTCATGGCGTCTCCCTTGGCAGGACAAAAACCGAGTCCGAATTTCCGAATCGTGGCATCAGTAAATCCCCGTTCACGAAAATAACTCATCCCCACGCTTACCCCCTCATCGGTATCGAAAAGCATGCGCCGAAAATAGTCGTCAGCCCACCCATTGACGACCATCATACTTTCACGATCGTCATTCCGTCGAACCTCTTCGGGGGACATCTCTTTTTCGCGGACTTCGATCCCGTACTTTTTGGCCACATATTTCAGGGCGTCGACATAGGTCATTTTTTCGTGTTCCATGACGAACGTCACGGCATTCCCCCCTTTGCCGCAACCGAAACATTTGAAGAGGCCCTTAGTGGGAGAGACGACAAAAGAGGGTGTCCGTTCATTGTGGAATGGACAGCAGGCCATATAGTTAACCCCTTTGCGACGGAGCGTCACAAAGTCACTGACTACCTCGACAATATTGGCCGCGGCATAAATTCGGTCTACTGTTTCCCTGTCGATCATGGATCGGATAACTGAACGGATTCCGACACCGAACGCATAAGGCTGCACCGGATGGAATCACGCATACAAAGGTAGGACAAAAGCGGAAATTTTTCACAGAAAAAAGAGAGACCGGCAAATTTTTCTCATCATGGGGACCTTGTCGATTCCGATCGCAAGAATAATTATCCCGACCATATCATTCGGGTGAAAAATCGTGTATCTTTGTGCTCATGGATTTCAAACTCGTATCGGATTATGCCCCCACCGGCGACCAACCCGAAGCCATCGAAGGGTTGGTCCGCGCCATCGAGGGCCACAGTAAACACAATACGCTGCTCGGTGTAACGGGTTCTGGAAAGACCTTCACCATTGCCAACGTGATCGAGCGTCTGCAACGCCCGACGCTTGTTCTGAGTCACAACAAAACGTTGGCGGCTCAATTATACGGGGAATTCCGTACTTTTTTCCCGGACAATGCGGTTGAGTATTTCGTTTCCTATTACGACTACTACCAACCAGAAGCCTACCTACCGGCTTCGGATACCTATATCGAGAAAGATCTTTCGATTAACGACGAGATTGAGAAACTGCGTCTGCGTACTACGGCATCCTTGCTTTCCGGTCGGCGCGACATCATCGTCGTATCGAGCGTATCATGCCTTTATGGCATCGGGAATCCGACGGATTTCCATGCTTCGAGCATCCGTCTTGCGGCAGGAGAAGCCCCGGGACGCAAAAAACTTTTGTATTCATTGGTGGATGCCCTCTACACCCGTACAGAAATGGAACTTACCAACAGTACGTTCCGGGTAAACGGCGAGATCATCGATATCATGTCACCATACAGCGATTCGGTCTATCGGATCGGTATGTTCGACGATGAGATCGAAAGCATTCAGCGAATCGATCCTGCCAGTGGACAGGTACTCGAGTCGCTCGATACGGTCACACTTTATCCCGCCAACCTTTTCGTTACGACCAAGGCCCGTACGGAGACTGCTATCCGCGAAATCCAACTCGATCTGGGACGACAGATTGCCTTTTTCGAAGAACAGGGACGACATGTCGAGGCACAACGTCTGAAACAACGCGTAGAATACGATCTGGAAATGATTAAAGAGTTGGGCTACTGTTCCGGCA
>CASDWR010000087.1 GCA_949284665.1 uncultured Rikenellaceae bacterium
ATTTACACAAGTGCTCGTAACTGCGCACCAACTCGGCATGCTCTTCCGGCGACCCCTTTACTTCAAGATAGTGTATGCCGTCGGTGGTGATCGCACTTTCCATGGCCATCATGATATGGTTGAACTCACCGCTGGAAACATACACACCGGCCGGCCAACGGAACGGAGCACCCCCCATGGCAGCCGCTATCATCTCGATCGACAGATAGGCCGGGCTTTGGAACGAAGAGTGTCCACGAAGGTCGATGATGTGTTTACCTCCCTGTACGACCCGCTGTTTCAATGCTTCCCAATCGGCGGAAGGCATACGGTCGGTCCCAATGATCGATGCAAGCGGAAGGCCGTCAACCATTGTGGTCGATGCGAAAACGGCCATCTGTTCCCCATGCCCGCCGTATGTACGGCAATTCTCGATCCTGTCTGCCGGAATTCCAAAATAGGTCGCCAATTCGCTCTTCAAACGGGTACTGTCCAAAGCTGCAAGAGTCGACACCTGAGATGGCTTCAATCCCGAATAGAGCAATGTGACAAGTCCCGTGATATCCGCCGGGTTGAATACGATAACCACATGTTTCACTCCCGGGCAATAGGTACGGATATCCTCGCCGAGACGGGCAGCAATGGCTGCATTGCCCTTGAGAAGATCTTCGCGGGTCATGCCGGCTTTGCGTGCGGCACCTCCAGAAGAAACGATATACGAAGCTCCTGCAAAGGCTTTGGCCACATCGGATGTCCAATCGATCCGAGCGCCTTCAAACCCGCAATGCTTCAACTCTTCAGCCACCCCTTCGAGTGCCGGCTCATAGGGATCGTAGAGACATATGTTCGGGGTCAATTTCATCATCAGCGCGGTTTGTGCCATGTTGGAACCGATCATTCCGGCCGCACCGGCAATCACCAGTTTTTCATCTGTCAAATAATTCATTTTCGTCGGTATTTTTTATCTGTATTTTTAAATGTATAGTTTGCGGTCCAATATTCATACATTTCGTTTTATCTATATCTGTCAGCAACCCACATATGTATTTTCACCTACCGGCAGGATCGCCAATCGTTGTTTCCCCGCTCCGGAGATCGGACGAATACATGCCGATGCTGACGAGATGCCCCGATATCCATTTCAATTACGTTTTCTAACGAGTCCCGGCGGCAGAGCCAATGAAATTCGCAAACAACTGATCACAGCAGCTGCCAAAGCAAAACCGCATGCAGTCAACAAAGCGACTTTCGAACTGTTGTCCGGGACAAGATGAAACATCAGTGCCACCAACGCCGCACCGGTTGTCTGCCCCAACAATCGGGCCGTAGCCAACATGCCACTGGCTGCACCACTGCGTCGTTGCGGGGCCGAGGCGATCAGGATGCTGTTATTGGGCGACTGGAAAAGACCGAATCCGATACCGCATAACACAAGCCGCCACACGATACCGGCATGGGTCGGTTGTGCCGGGAGAAATGCTAACGCTGCCAACCCGACCGCCATGATCGATAATCCGGTCCCGCCGAGAATTCCCGCATGGACTCGTTCGACAAGCATTCCCGCCAAGGGGGCCGTAATCATGACTGCCGCAGGCCAGGCAGTGAGTATCAATCCCGTAGCGACCTCATCAAAGCCGAAAGTGTGCTGCAACAGGAAAGGCAACGATACCAGTGCCAGCATCTGGGCGACAAACGAACAGATCGACGTACACACCGAAATAGTAAATATCGGTATGCGCAACAGGTCGAGAGGCAAGATGGGTGACGGTTTGTGTCGTTGCTCCCGTACGAAGAAGAAGCCGACAGCAAGGAATAGTACGACGCAAGTAAGGACCCAACGGATGTTCATTTCGTGGGAATAGGCTTCGACGGACACGATCAGCAACCCGAATGTCAATGCATTGAGAATTCCGCCCTTCCAATCGAAACGGTGGCGTTCCGATTTGACAGGGTTATCGGGCAGGAATCTGGAACTCAAGGTCAGTGCGATGATTCCCACGGGGATATTGACGGCAAACAGCCATGGCCATGAAGCCATCGAAAGAATTCCGGCTGCCACTGTCGGTCCTGCCACGGCCGACACACCCACGATCATTGCATTGATTCCGAGACCACGACCCAGATAACGGCGCGGATAGATCAGCCGGATCAAAGTCGTATTGACACTGGTAATGGCCGCCGCACCGAATCCCTGAATTACACGGAAAGAGACCAGGGATAAAAGCGTATGGGAAAGGGCGCAGCCAAACGATCCGATCATGAAAACGATCAGTCCCGTCACATAGATCTTGCGATATCCGATCATGTCACCCAACGAAGAGAGGCTCAGGATCGAAATCACGATAGCCAGCTGGTAGGCATTGACAATGAGAATCGAATCGGCCGATGAGATATTCAACTCGGTAGAGATTGTCGGCAGAGCCACATTCGTGATTGTTCCGTCAAGTACCGATACCGAAACGCCGAAAGCTACCGCCAAAATCGCCCAGATTCTTTTCGGCATCGGAAGGCCATCCCACACGTTATTGTCGACTGCGGACGCTGTTGCCTTTTCGTCGTTCTTCATCCCGTATCTCACATTTACCAAAAGACGGACAAAGGTAGTGTTATTTTATTAACAAAACAATTCGAAAGCACAAAACTTACGAAAAAATATCGTATTTACGGAAGAATGGCCCTGCGAACGTGGGAAACACCCTGTTTCTGCAGAACGCGCATAAACAGTGAAAACACGATCGACAGAAAGTCGCCGATATCGGGAAATGGAAAACCGATCCGACCTTTACCCAATTCCGTCAAGGAGTTGCGTCACAGCATAAGAAGGATATCGTACTGTTCTGTCCGAACCCGTATCCGGAATCGGAATTATTCGGTCCAAAGCGAAGTTCGGGGCAGGACCTTTCTCTTTTTCGTGATCGTCCCGTAATATTTTCCCGTTCCCCCTGTTTCGGCACTCTTCTTCCACGAGAGAGAGGGGGCTGACTCTTCGAGCAGATGCAACGCTCGTGACTACGGCAATGCTCAAAATCCGAAATTGGACCGGATATAATCGGCGATCCCGAAATCGGGAGTTTCAGGCCGATCTGAGCCGACGGGACGCTGTACGGTATGGATGACGATTCGATCTCGTTTTAAGACGAATCGGTTGAGGAAGATTTCGATTTCGTTCAGACACTCCGTCATGGGAAGCGTCGCCCACCGATGAGTTCCACCGCTCACATCATAAAAATAGTATGGCGCCCCGATCTTATCCAGACTGCCGGCTATCCGTTCCGATCCGTAAAGAGCGGCACCACCAGTTGCCAATTTCCCATAGGGCACATTGGAATCGGCATCGCCGTGGAACATCTGTATCGGAGCCGGCCGGCCGTGCCAGACAAGCCCAACAGAATCCGCCGAAAGTATGGCACCGGCAAATGCGATAACGCCCGCATACCGGAAATCGGATGGCAATGTTGCGGCAGCCTGGCGATTGCTCAGGCCGTATTCGCCCTGCAATACGGTAACGGCCCCCGCACTCGACCCGCACAGAATAACCCGACGGGTATCGATTCCCAATTCCGCAGCATGATGCACCGTCCAACCGGTAGCCGTATAAAGGTCTTCCACAGCCATTTCGACTGCACGGCCCAACATTGCAACGAATTGCGACGGTTCGACTGCCTCTTTGCTTCGGGCATCACGCAATTTTCGCAAGCCTAATCGGTAATCGATGGATATCACCACATACCCCCGATGGGCAAAATATTCGAAAAAAGGGAGGTAATCCGGATTATCACGAATCCCGGAGACGAAGCCTCCCCCAAATACAAACAGCAGGCACGGTCTCGCCCGATCCGCTTCCGGGACCGCATAACAATCCAGACGCAACGTATCTTCTCCGCGCACCGCATATGAACGGGTTGTTTTTTCGATCCGTTTCGGAAGATGTTTCCCCATCTTCCGGCCGGTATTTTTTCCAACCAGGTATTCGGCATTCCCTGCAGCCGGTAGTTCGGCACATTGCCCGTCTTCCCGCCCAAGACTTGTTTCAACCTGTTGCACCCCTTTCCCGGCAGCTGTACAAACCAGAATAATCGCCACGAAAAAGGCAGTCGAGAACCTTTTCACCATCTTATCGTTCATTAAATCCATTGGTCCAAATTTCCCTAAAAATATACATTTTATTTGATATGGCGTGTTTACAACTCTTTTTCTTTATTTTCTTTCCCGATCCCCTTTCTCTTCTCACTTTTTTCTTTGCTCTCACATATTTTACAACCGGACCTTCTATCGGAATTCCTGAGATA
>CASDWR010000088.1 GCA_949284665.1 uncultured Rikenellaceae bacterium
ACATCACAAGCCAGGCAGCCGTCCCTCCGGAGTACCAAAATCCTTTCTATTTCGACCCGAACAATCCGATCGATGTCATTACCCGAAGGCAACTGATGGCTTCGACATATTACGACTTCTCCATCCCCTGGAATCTCGGATTCAATTATTCGGTCAGTTATACGAACAACGGAATCCGCAAAAACATCACTCAAACCCTCGGATTCAATGGCAGTATAAACTTGACGCCCAAATGGGGCATCGCTTTCAACGGAGGTTTCGACTTCGAAATGAAAAAACTGACTCCCGGTACGTTTACACTTACCCGGGATCTGCACTGTTGGCAAATGAGTTTCAACTGGGTTCCAGTCGGATACCGCAAAAGCTGGAGTTTCAACATCAGTGTCAAGTCCTCGTTGCTCAAAGACCTCAAATACGAAAAGACCCAATCGTTCTACGACAATCTTTACGACTGATCCTGATTTGGGGAAACAAATGACGAAATCTTAAAGACAAAACTATCTTATATGAAAAAATCAATTCTCGCAGTTATGGCACTTGCAACGCTGTGCGGTTGTGGCGATTCCATCGACAACAACCCGTTAATCCGCGAAAAGAAGACTCCGCACGGAACCCCTCTTTTCAACGAAATAGAACTGAAACACTATGCTCCGGCTTTCGACTATGCCTTGAAAATAGCCCGGGAAGAGGTGAAAGCCATTACCGAAAATCCCGAAAAACCAACCTTCGAAAATACCATCGAAGCACTCGAGCGAAGCGGGTCGAAGCTCAATGAGGTATCAGCCATCTTTTTCAACCTCAACGAATGTGAAACTTCGGATCAGATGCAGGAACTGGCTCTGGAAATTCAACCCGAACTGGTTGCCTTTTCGAACGACATCACGCTCGATCCCAAACTGTTCGAACGAGTCAAGACCGTATACGAAAATCGTGACTCGCTCGACCTGGACAATGAACAGCGCATGTTGCTGGAAAAGACATACAAAAACTTCTCCCGCAGTGGTGCCGCCCTCAACGATGCCGACAAAGAGACTTACCGTCAGTTATCGTCTGAACTCTCCTCCCTGTCACTTCAATTCGGACAGAATGTTCTGGCAGCAACCAATGCCTTTGCAATCAACATTCCGCCCGACCAGGCAGAAAAAGTCGCCGAACTCCCCGATTTCGTTAAGGAAGGAATGGCTGCCGAAGCCAAAGCCCGTGGTGAAGAGGGTTGGAGCGTCACATTGCAGTATGCAAGCATGTCGCCCTTCCTGACATATTCAAGTAATCGGGAACTCAAGGAACAACTCTGGAAAAAATACAATTCCCGCTGTCTGGAAGAGGGAGAAAACGATAACCGCGCCATCATCCGCCGTATCACCGAACTGAGGCTGGAAATCGCTCGTCTGCTCGGATATGACACATTCGCCGACTATGTACTGGAAGAACGCATGGCACAAAGCGCCCCAACGGTCAATGACTTCCTCGACGAGCTGCTGACGGCAACCATCTCCTATGCCCGCAACGACTTCAACACTGTCGCCGACTATGCACGCAAAAGCGGCATTTACGGTGCGGACTTCGAACTCATGCCTTGGGACTGGGCTTACTTCAGCGAAAAATACAAAAACGAAAAGTATGCGTTGAACGAAGAGGAGATCAAACCCTATCTGCAACTCGAAAATGTCAAAAAGGGCATTTTCTCACTGGCCGAAAAACTCTACGGCATCCGGTTCGTTGAAAATCCCGAAATCGAGGTATACCATCCCGATGTGACTGCCTATGAGGTATTCGACGAAAACAACAATTTTATCGGCGTACTATATATGGATTTCTTCCCCAGAGCTTCGAAACGGGGCGGTGCATGGATGACGAATTTCCGCGAAATGTACACCTCGAAGGATGGTGAAGAGGTACGTCCGCTCGTATCTATGTGCGGCAACTTCACCAAACCCACCGATACGACTCCTTCACTGTTGACCTTCGATGAATTCAGCACGTTCCTGCACGAATTCGGCCACTGTCTCCACGGGCTCTTCGCTCAAGGGAAATATGCATCCCTTACAGGGACGAACGTCTATCGCGACTTCGTGGAATTACCCTCACAGATCATGGAGAACTGGGCCACCGAAGAAGAGTTCCTCGATATCTGTGCCGTTCATTATCAGACCGGAGAAAAAATGCCTCGGGAACTGATCGACAAAATCGTTGCAGCGAAAAACTATCTTGCCGCCTATGCCAATGTACGCCAACTGTCGTTTGGAATTACCGACATGGCATGGCACAGTATCACCGCTCCCGTCGATGAAGAAGTCGAATCTTTCGAAAAACGGGTAACGGCCGAAGCCCAAATCCTTCCTGCCGTCGCCGGAACCGCCATGTCACCCTCTTTTACCCACATCTTTTCCGGTGGGTACGCAGCCGGATATTACAGCTACAAATGGTCCGAAGTGCTTGCTGCCGATGGTTTCTCGCTTTTCAAGGAAAAAGGAATATTCAACCGTGATGTAGCACAGTCGTTCCGGGAAAACATATTGTCGAAAGGGGGCAGCGAACACCCCATGGAACTTTATGTTCGTTTCCGAGGGCACAAACCGGAGACAAAAGCATTGATCGACAAGATCATCGAATAAAGAGCGCCTCTACACATAAATCAGTACGGCGATCCGGAACTGCCTGACCTGGCATACATTCCGGTCGCCGTACTTTTTTGTGTCATCGACTCTCCTCTCCGTGTCACTGACACGCAACAGAGGTCTCGTGTTCTCCCTCCCGGACGCCCGTTCAACCCATCGATCCGGTCCTCACCAAATTTCCACCCGAA
>CASDWR010000089.1 GCA_949284665.1 uncultured Rikenellaceae bacterium
ATGATAAAACGAATACGATACAGTACCCCGGAAGGCCATGAGGATTTCAAACTCTTGTCGTCGAATGATATCGCTTCTACTGTCGGTTTCAACCAAGTTGCATCGTACTCCATCCGCAATCGGGAGGCTCCTTCGGTCAACAACAGACACCCTTCGGCCTGTTGCGAAACCTCATAAGGGGTCATGAAATTCAGAATCGTCGTGCCCTTTACGCTCTCCAATTCCCAATCGTCGGCAATGACAAATTTTTGTCCCCGTTTCAGCTCATAGGAACGAATCCAATGGACGATGCCGGTCGTATCCGGATATGCTTTCGTTATGTCGGTTGAGAAGGCGACTTTATGCCCGGAATCCATAAAACTTGCGTTTCGCGCTCTGAAACGACGGCCGTTTTGTTGGTCTGAACCGTTGATCGTCGGAAGATTGTGGTAGCACGACTGCATGGTCCAGATGGTGTAACGTTCTGCACTGAAGGTTTTACGGGTATAGGTGCCCACACCGACATCGATCAGTATGGGCCGCCCGTTATAGTAAAGCATGCAACTTCCTGCGTCGTTATGATTATGGGAAACATCGTTATGACTGCCATGCGCCGCGAAACAAAATCCCTGGTCTGTGGGAAAACCATCCCGTGCGACAGCCAGTTCCGAGTCCTCGAAATAGAAGGAAGATTCCTCCATACCATTCCCTTGTCCGGACAAAATCTCTTTTGCCATCGATATGTCGTCGAGTACCCGAGCAAAAATTGTCCCCCGGTGCAGTGAATTTACCCAGCCAGTTTCACGGGCAAAATCTGAGGCGAAACCCATCAAAAAATGATCCCCGATACATTTACCGTAATGATACACCGCCCCCGGACTCAATCGGCACATTGCCGCCGCATCCGAGAAATTGACAAAATAACGACCGTCTATATGGACCCGGTAAATATAACGTCCCATGTTCTGGACCTTCTCATTATCGAATATGCAAACATTCCCTTCTGTCGCCCGATAGAGCAAATCCAGAAATTTCAATAAATTGGCTCCTGCATGATCGAAATAGGTCGGCCCTTCGTCGCAAGCTCCATCACGATACTGTTGGTCGATATAGCAGTCGACGGACAACATCAGCCGGTACAGATATTCCGCTTTCTTTTCCGAATCATCCACCAGTAACATTACGGCTTGCAGTACGTTATAATTGATCCAAACATTCCAGTTGTTGACCTTTTGTCCTTGCAATCCCATCCACCAATAATCCGTTCTTTTGAAATAGGGATCGATCAGACGTTCAAATACGGTTTTGCGGACTCTTTTGGCAATCAAGGGACTGACCTTATCAAAAGCTTCATGTAAAAAATAATAGGTCCATGCCATTTGTGCTCCGATATCGGCAACAACCAATTCGACGGTGGGTTCATCCGGGTCCGGCAATCCCGACTGATCTTTCTGAAAATATGCGTGAGCAGAATGTACCCACGAGGTTTCACACATGAACCATACTCCGTTGATGATCTCATCAAGAAAACGACCTTCCCCTTCGGCCAGCTCGGCCAATGTCAACGTGAGCAACGTTTTGTGATTTGTTCGGCCGGTCCGAATTTCTCCGGTCCGTTTATAAGCCAGATAATCCGTAGCCAAATCCGGTTTCCACTCATAACCCAATGCCTTCTCTCCGGCAGCAATGATGTTTTCCCTCACTTCGGGTAAAATCATTTTTTCCCATGCCTCCCGGTCATTGTAGGCCGGATAGTTTATCCAACTGTCATCTTTAATCAATACCTTTTGCAGGGATTCAAACGAAATACTCCTTTCCAACAGGTGGTTTTGTGCCTTTGAAACCATTGTCCCGCACAACAAAAAAATATATAGCCAGACCGCTCTCATCTTGTATGCCTTTCCCCGTTTGGGTTTTGTGGGTAAAAATACGATTTTTCAATTGGATTTTGTTGCAAGACAGTATCTTTTTTGACGCGACCTATACCTCATTCTCGAAGGTCGATTTTTCCCTGTTCGGTCGGTTTATGCTATGGCTTTCGTCCAGAGAAGGATTGTCGGTGATGCGGGGAAGATTGCGGTATCGGTTCGTACGGAAACAGTTTGTTCCGGCTTGGAAGGTTTAAAAAACGAGGAGTATCCCAATATGGTGTGGAATGATCTAGGGACGATAGAAGAAAAAACGTTTGTAAAAATCGAAATAAGATTATACTTTTGCAGCCGGAGAGATGGCAGAGTGGTCGATTGCGGCGGTCTTGAAAACCGTTGAGCTGCAAGGCTCCGGGGGTTCGAATCCCTCTCTCTCCGC
>CASDWR010000090.1 GCA_949284665.1 uncultured Rikenellaceae bacterium
ACAGTATCGACATCTACCATTACGCCAGCCGCCGCCTCTATGGCGCCACCGCCCACACCGAACACTCGCTAAGTCCCAAACTGGCTGTAGCTTCGGGTGGATACTTCGGCAAAGGGCCGGGAATGAGCACCCATCGCTCCAATCTTGCCGAGGCGGAATCGGATTTCGCATACGCTTTTTTCATCGAAGAATACGGGGCATTGGGAGGAATCGTAGTTCTGATGCTTTTCCTGTGGCTTTTTTTCCGGACGATTCTGATCGCAAAAAAATGCGCTACGGCTTTCCCGAGTCTGTTGGTACTGGGTTTGGCTCTGATGATCGTTCTTCAGGCAATGATCCACATGGCCGTATCGGTAGCCCTCTTTCCTGTCACCGGACAACAATTACCCTTGATTAGTAAAGGAGGGTCATCCCTGATATTCACATTGATAGCCGTAGGCATGATCCTCGGGGTCAGCCGCCAGACCGTGGAAAAAACCCTCGATACGCCTAAAGACGAATCGTGGTTGGAGAAATAGAACGACGGCACCGTTCCGGCAACGATGCCCGATAAAGGAATAAAATACACTCTCTCGACACCGGAATACGGATGGCCGCTCCCGAAGTAAGAGAGAAAGAGATAAATAAATGAACAACGGAGATAAACTCCGCCATGCGGGAATCACGAATTCGGCATGATTCCGGCAATATGAACAGATAAAAAAGAAAACGTCCGATGCCGAATTCACCGGACAGATGGGATTATGGCAAAGAAACTGAAAATCATACTCAGTGGAGGTGGAACCGGTGGACATATCTATCCCGCGGTAGCCGTAGCCGAAGAACTGCTCAACAGATTGGGCGACAAGGCGGAAATACTTTTCGTCGGTGCAGAAGGAAAAATGGAAATGGAAAAGATTCCCGCCTTGGGATACCACATCGTAGGCCTTCCGGTGGCCGGACTGCAACGTAAACTCGACCTGCGAAATCTGTTGCTGCCGGTCAAAGTATACAAAAGTTTACGTAAAGCCCGACGCATTCTCCGTGAATTCGGCGCCGACATCGCCGTAGGCTTCGGAGGGTATGCAAGTGCTCCTGTACTCTTTGCCGCCCAACGTATGGGAATTTCCACGCTGATTCAGGAGCAGAATTCATACGCAGGAATCACGAACAAAATCCTCTCGCGTAAAGCAAGAACCATCTGTGTGTCTTACGAAGGGATGGAACGTTTTTTCCCGAAAGAACGGCTTGTGATGACGGGAAACCCGTTGCGAGGGAAGTTCGGAGAACGGATCGATCGCCGGGAGGCCCTTTCCTACTTCAACCTGAAAGAGGGTAAACCGACATTGCTTGTGGTAGGCGGCAGCCTCGGAACCCGCACCCTGAACGACATGATGAAACAATGGGTCGACCGAATCGCGGTTGCCGGAGAGATTCAAGTCATCTGGCAAACCGGAAAATTCTACCGGGCAGAAATGGAAGCCTTCATGAAAAGCCGACCTTGCGACAACATATGGTTCGGTCCCTTTATTGAACGTATGGATTTTGCCTATGCCGCTGCCGATGCTGTCATATCTCGTTCGGGTGCCTGCACGGTATCTGAATTGTGTCTTGTGGGCAAAGCCGTTCTTTTTGTACCATCACCCAATGTGGCCGAAGACCACCAGACAAAAAATGCGATGGCCCTGGTCGAAAAAGATGCCGCAATAATGATCCCGGACCACAAGGCGATCGATGAGGCAATCCCGGCAGCCACCGCCTTGATCAAAGATCCGGAAAGAGTGGCAAAACTTTCGAACAATATTTCCAGGCTGGCCATTTCCGACTCCGCAAAACGTGTGGCAGATGAAATCGAGAAATTGATCAACTGCCCGGCAACCGTCTAATTCTGAACATAAACACACATGAAAATCGATCACATATATCTCATCGGCATAGGTGGCATCGGCATGAGTGCCATTGCCCGCTACTTCCTGCACGAAGGCAAACAGGTCGGCGGTTACGACCGCACCCGAACGGCTCTGACAGAACGACTCGAAAAAGAAGGTGCAGATATTCACTATGAAGATTGCTGTGAATCGATCGCAGAACCGTTTCGCGATCCGACATCCACGCTGGTCATTTACACACCGGCTGTCCCTGCAGACCACTCGGAACTCAACTGGTTTCGTCAAAACGGTTTCGAGGTTGTCAAACGTGCCCAGGCGTTGGGACACCTGAGCGAAGGCAAATATGTCATGGCCATCGCCGGCACGCATGGGAAAACTACGACCACAACCCTGACGGCATGGTTGAACCATGAAGCAGGTGATGGAGGGAGTGCATTTTTAGGAGGTATCTCTAAAAATTTCGACAGCAATCTGGTCTTGGGGCCAGGCAAACGGCTTGCCGTAGAGGCAGATGAATTCGACCGGTCGTTTCTGCAATTGCGCCCCGATGCGGCTGTCATCACTTCAGCCGACGCGGATCACCTTGACATTTACGGCACGCACGAAGCGCTCAAAGAGGCCTTTTCGCAATTCGTCGATCGGATTAAACCAGGCGGTACGCTGATAATTAAACAAGGAGTCGATGTGAAGATCAAAAACCGGGATATTTCAGTTTACCGCTATGCATTGAATGATGGGCATGCCGATTTCCGGGCAATGAACACCCGTATCGAACAGGACGGTTGTTACTCATTTGACATTGTATGTCCGGATCGGATGATTCGCGATTGCCGTCTGGGGGTGCCGGGCATAGTAAACGTCGAAAATGCCATAGCCGCCGTGGCTCTTCTATGGGTGGCCGGATTCGACGAAATACGTCTTCGACAGGCACTCTCCTCCTTCAAAGGGGTAAAACGTCGTTTCGACTTTTACATCAACACCTCAGAATTGATCTACATGGACGACTACGCCCACCATCCCCAGGAATTGCGTGCCACCATCGAATCGCTGCGCGGCATGTTCCCCGGACGGAAACTGACCGTTGTCTTTCAACCCCACCTCTACACCCGTACCCGGGATTTTTACCGTGAATTCGCCGAAGCCCTCTCGCTGGCCGACGAGGTTTTGCTCGTCCCGATTTACCCGGCACGCGAAGCGCCCATCGAGGGAATAAATTCAGAACTGATCGGATCGTTGCTGACTGTTCCACACCGCATTGTCCCCAAAGAGAAGATAGCTGCCGAATTAGCCAATGCCGATACCGACATTGTCGTCAGTTTCGGGGCAGGTGACATCGACAACTGTTGTGAGGAGATCGCCCGACGACTCCGAGCGAAATTATCCGACAAAAGATGAAACGATTCGGAAACATATTGGTCGGTGCCGTTGTGTGGGGAGGCATCCTGTTTTACATGATATGGGCATCCGGATTAAGCCGCAAAGCAAAAGAATCGATACGGATCAACGATCTTCATATTGAAATCGCCGACAGCTCACGCATCGCCATCATTACTCCGGAAACCGTAAGACGTTGGATTTTCGAGGCGAATTTGAATCCGGAAGGGGCATCCCTCGACAGTTTCCCGGCCAGGGCCATCACCGAGTGCGTGGCTGCACACGATTTTGTAGCCAATGCCAAAACTTTCGCCGACCTGAACGGCCGAGTTACCGTGCAGCTCACGCAACGCATGCCAATTCTGAGAATCATCTCTGAAGAGGGATACAACATCTATGTCTCGGATGACGGCCACATACTCCCGGCAGGCAAACACGCCGCATTTTACGTACCGGTAGTCACGGGAGAGATCAAACTCCCCTTCCCGAAAACTTTCCATGGTGATATGGCCTCATTTATGGAAGAAGAAGGAAAAAAAACGGATAAAAATTACTTATTTCTCCACAAACTCATTAATTTTGTAAAATACATCGAGGATGATGAATTCTGGAATGCCCAAGTCGTCCAGATCAATGTTGTCGAGCGCCGTAAAACGATTGAAGGGAAAACCGTTGCACGAGTCGGAAACCGTTATGTGGAACCGGAAGTGGAAATCGTACCGCGCATCGGCAACCATATCGTATTGCTGGGAGAGATCGACGGTTTCGAAAAGAAACTCGACAAACTGGAAAGGTTCTACCGGGACGTGTTGAGCAAGGAGGGCTGGAATTCGAGAACGTACATCAACCTCAAATATGAGAATCAGGTGATATGCAAATAGGCTGCGGGTAATCTGCAAACAATCCGCAAACGGAAACCGGAAGATAAACGAACGAATGATGAAAATCGTGGATAACAAAAACTATATTGTCGCCATCGACCTGGGTTGCAGTCGGGTAAAGATCGCCGCAGGCAACATGGATGCTGATGGCAAACTGAATATCCTCGGTGAAGTAACCCAACCGATGAACGGCATGGTCCGTGGCGAGGTTACCAACATCGAACATGTAACCGCATCGGTAAGAGGAGCCATCGATGAACTTGAAAATCAATTTGGCATCAAGGTCGATGAGGTCTATACGGGGATCTCGGGACAAGACATCAAATGTGCCAAAAGCTCCTATTTCGTATACATCAGCGGACAAGACGGCGAAATCCGCGAAGAGGACGTCCGGAAACTCTCCGAAAGCATGAACAATCTGCAACCTCCCGAAGGCATCGTCATTCTCGATCGGATTCCACAAAAATATGCGATAGATTCCCGAGAAGAGACCATGCAGCCGGTGGGTCGTTTCGGCCAGCAGCTGGAATCGACATTCAATTTCATTTTGAGCGGGAAAAACAGTGTGGAACGGTTGCAAAAGACATTCCAGCGACTGGGTATTACGTGCAGGAAGATGTTCGCATCAGGTATCGCCAGTGCCGCAGCCGTCCTGACGGAGGATGAAAAGGAACTGGGAGCGGCTGTGGTCGACATCGGCGCTGAATGCACGGACATATGTATCTGGCATGATAATATCATGCGCCACGTAGGTGTGATCCCCATCGGATCGAACGCCGTGAACAGGGACATCCGATCGAATGCCATTCCCGATCGATATATCGAAAAGTTGAAAATTTCGCACGGTTATGCCGTTGCAAACAATATTCCCGAAGACAAGAAAAACAACATCATCCGTCTTAAAGGGCGTACCCAGCGTGAGACCAAAGAGATCTCTCTCTATAACTTGGCTCAAATCATCGAGGCACGCATGCTCGATATTGTCGAAAATGTCGTCGAAGAGATCAAAGACGCGGGATATGCGAAAAAACTCGGCTCGGGGTTTGTCCTGACAGGCGGAGGCGCATTGTTGAATGATCTGGAGACCTTGTTCCGAGAGCACACGTCTTACGATGTTCGCATCGCCGATGCCGGACACATTCTGAACGACGCTTCAAAAACCCCGGATACGACTACCGAAGCCTCTACCGTAATCGGATTATTGCTTCTGGGTCTGGAGGAGAGCGGTTTGCCCGTAAACATGTCGGCCAGCCATGTCGGCAGTACAAGCGACAAAACGCATGACGTGGAAACGCCCAAGAATCGTAAAAACACGGAAGAGTCGTCGGAAAACGACGATCAACCTTCCTCGGACGACGATCGGGAAAGAGAAGAGAAAGACAAAAAAGGAAAAGGCAAGAAGAAAAAAGGATTCTTCAATCGCATCAGCGGCATTTTCACCGACATTTTCGATGTGGTGGACGACGAAGAGATATAAGCGAGAGAAAAAGAAGAACGATGGTAGTAGTAGATGACAACGAACTGCTGAAAGCGATAGGCTTCCAAAAGAAGTCCCATTCGATCATCATGGTACTCGGGGTAGGCGGTGCCGGCGGCAATGCCGTAAACCACATGTAC
>CASDWR010000091.1 GCA_949284665.1 uncultured Rikenellaceae bacterium
ACGAAAACCGCCCGGGACAAGGAACTTTCCGCCCTGCGTTCCGACCGAAACCAATACAACCGGAGCAATGCACGACTCATACAGGATGAGAAAAAAATAGCCGGCAAAATCCGTGAAAACGAGCGAATCAAACGCAACGCAGAAGCCCAACTTCAACGCCTCATCGCAGCCGAAGCTCGGAAATCCAACACAAAAAAAAGAAGTGCCGAAGAAGAACTTTATATCACCGAACTCACCGGAAGGTTCGACCAGAATCAAGGGAAATTGCCCTATCCGGTACGAGGCGGTGTAATTATAGACCACTTCGGGACCCACCGTCACCCAACACAAAAAGGATTGACAATCAACAATAAAGGAGTTAACATTGCGGCAGAGAAAGGAGCTCCGGTACGGTGCGTATTCGATGGAGTAGTGACAAATGTCGTATTTATCAAAGGGTTGAACAATTGCGTCATGGTGCGTCATGGCGAATACATCACCGTTTACTCCAATTTGGCCACCGTTTCCGTTTCAGCGAACGAAAAGGTATCACTCAACCAGGTCCTCGGACACCTGCCGTCGACCGATGACAGCAACGATTATTTCATCCATTTCGAACTCTGGAAGGGTACGACTTACCTCAATCCCGAACGTTGGCTCAATCGATAAAAACTTTCGTACATTAAAAATATGGCAGTTCGGTTCTATTCTCAAGATTGCGATTATCTTCCGGCGGAACGCAGGAAAATCGCCGCCTGGGTAAAATCGACGGCAGCGGAAGAGGGTTTTGCGATCGGGGAGATCGCTTATGTCTTCTGTTCCTCGGAATACCACCTCGGGATCAACAGAAAATACCTCGGTCACGATTACAATACGGATGTCATTACATTCGACTACAACGATCCGAAACACCCCAAAACCATCTCGGGAGACATTTTCATCGACCCGCAAACCGTCCGCGAATATGCTGACGTATGGAAAACGGAACCCAATGAAGAGATGCACCGTGTCATTATCCATGGCATTCTTCACCTGTGCGGTTACAAAGACAAAAAAACCGAAGAGGCTGAAAAGATGCGTGAACGCGAAAACCATTACCTGAAACGACTGCAAGAGATCGAGACAAAATGAGATTCGATTACGATATTATCGTCGTAGGCGCCGGCCACGCCGGATGCGAAGCCGCTGCCGCTGCCGCAAAATTGGGCTCACGCACGTTGCTCATTACGATGGATATGACCAAATTTGCGCAAATGTCGTGCAATCCGGCTGTAGGAGGTGTGGCTAAAGGACAGATCGTGAGAGAGATCGATGCCCTCGGAGGCCAGATGGGAATTATCACTGACCGAACGACACTGCAATTCCGCATGCTGAACCGATCGAAAGGAGCTGCCATGTGGAGTCCGAGAGCACAATGCGACAAGGCCGCATTTTCAGCCCAATGGCGTAAAACGCTCGAAAACACGGATAATCTCTATATTTGGCAAGATGCCGTAACAGAGGTTTTGACACGTGAGGATAAGACACATGAAGACTCCGAGCGACACCTTTACGTCTACGGTGTGCGTACCCGCATGGGAGTCGAATTCCGTGCCGAAGCAGTCATTCTTACGAACGGCACTTTTCTCAATGGCATTATGCATATCGGACGGCACAGCGCGGAAGGGGGTAGGGCAGGGGACGCAGCTTCTTTTGGATTGACGCAATCACTTGTAAATATTGGGTTTACATCCGGAAGGATGAAAACGGGAACTCCCATGCGCATCGATGCACGTACGGTAGATTTCTCTAAACTCGAACCCCAATACGGGGATGATAATCCCGCTAAATTCTCATTCCTACACGAAACGCATGCGGTCACCGACCAAATGCCCTGTTTCCTGGTACACACTACAAAAGAGGCTCACAACATATTGAAAAAAGGATTTGTCGACTCACCCCTGTTCAATGGTACCATCCATGGAATCGGTCCCCGCTACTGCCCGAGCATCGAAGACAAACTCCGTACTTTTGCAGACAAAGAGTCGCACCAGCTTTTTCTTGAGCCGGAAGGCAGGGATACAAACGAATATTACCTGAACGGATTCTCCTCTTCGTTGCCGTTCGAAATACAGATTGCAGCCCTTCAACAAATGAGCGGATTCGAAAATGTACAGGTCTATCGCAGTGGATATGCCATCGAATATGACTACTTTCCTCCTACCCAGCTCAAACATACCCTCGAAACAAAACGAGTGGGAAATCTCTATTTTGCCGGTCAAATCAATGGCACGACAGGATATGAAGAGGCTGCAGCTCAAGGACTTATGTCTGGAATTAATGCACACTTCAAATTAAATGGTCAAGAACCATTCATACTGAAAAGGGATGAAGCATACATAGGAGTATTGATCGATGACCTTGTAACAAAAGGAGTTGATGAACCTTACCGGATGTTCACCAGTCGTGCCGAATACAGAATTCTGCTTCGTCAGGACAATGCAGATATGAGACTTACTCCAAAACTATACAATACAAATTTAATTTCAACCGAAAGGCGACGAATTTTTGAAGAAAAAAAATCGGAGACAGAATCGCTTGTAAAATTCATTCGTGAGAGGAGTATCGTTCCACGAGAAATTGAGAGCTATTTAAAATCGAAGGAATCCGCCCCACTGACGCAGGGACGAAAGTTGTATGATCTTCTTTTAAGGAATGAAATCACACTAACCGGAGTAATCGAAGTACTTCCCGATTTGCAGAAATTCATTTTAGATCGGAATATTGCGAACGAAGTCATCGAAGAGGCGGAGATACAAATAAAGTACAGGGGATATATAGAGCGAGAGAAGTTTGTAGCTGAAAAGATGCATAAGCTTGAGAACATACGGATTCGGCCTGATTTCGATTACAATTCATTGCAATCTTTGACAATCGAAGCGCGACAAAAGCTAACAAGGATCAAACCTTCCACCATTGGTCAGGCTTCGCGGATACCGGGAGTATCGCCGGCGGACATTAATGTTCTTTTAGTTTATTTTGGCAGATAAATCAAACCTTATCGACGACATATTGTC
>CASDWR010000092.1 GCA_949284665.1 uncultured Rikenellaceae bacterium
CCTCGTTATACTTGGTGTTCACCTCGGTCAGTGTCTGTGCCGAGACGGAAGATGCCATGCACAACACCGCAACCGTCAACATCAAACTTCTCATTTTCATACCAACTTTCATAATCAATTTACTGTAAATTATCATTTTTATCTTTGAATTCGAATCTTCTACACCACTTTCCCGAAGGCCTCTCTCTCCCACTACTGACTGCAACTCTCCTGCTATTACGATTCTTCCTCATGCATACTCCCCCGCCACACCATACCGCTTCCTACGCTCCGTCGACGAGCCATATAACTTCCCTTGCTTCTTCTCTTCTGGACTGAAACCCCTCGACATGCATCCATTTTCCGACAATGGCCCATGCAATCATCATTCAATCAACCTCTTGTCATCAATTCTTTTCGAAAAAAAATCGATCGAGACAATCCGTATCTCTCTACGGAAACGGGAATCCCATCTTTGTGGATCGGACAACACCACAACCCTTTCAAACGATATGTTCAATCCTTCTACCCCTTCGCTTCCCGCAATTCCGAACTTCTCATATCGTACAAAAGTATAATTTTCGAGTATTATTTGCAAATATTTTTTTTACCCCCTCAATTTTCGAAAGAATTTTTCCATCAACTCTCCGCATTCTTCTGCCAAAACTCCACCGGTCACCTCCGTTTTCGGGTGTAAAATCGATGCGGAAACGGTCGAATAGCCACGTTTGGGATCGCCGACTCCATATACGATACGCCCCACCTGTCCCCATGCAGCAGCTCCGGCACACATCACACAAGGCTCGACCGTAACATACAACGTGCAATTCTTCAAATATTTGCCCCCGCAACTATGCATGGCCGCCGTCAATGCCTGCATCTCGGCATGGGCCGTCGCATCACCCAACGTCTCCACCAGATTATGCCCCCTGCCTACAATACGTTCTCCGAAAACGACGACCGCCCCGATCGGAACTTCGTCTTGCCGTAGGGCTTCTCGTGCTTCGGAAATCGCCGCACGCATAAAAAATTCGTCGATTTTGTTCGCGCTCTCCATTAAAATACCTACCTTTGAAAAACTTTTCACTACCACAAAAGTAGCAAAATATTCGAAACAGGTTATGTACAGAACCCATACATGCGGAGAACTCAGACTCCATCACATTGACCAGACCGTAACGCTTGCCGGTTGGGTACAGAAAGTCCGCAACCTGGGAGCAATGACTTTCATCGACATCCGTGACCGCTATGGAATCACCCAACTGGTCGCCGACGAACATTGTTCCGATGAACTGAAACAAACGGCCAACTCTCTCGGCCGTGAATTCGTAATTCAGGCCACGGGTAAGGTCGTCGAACGTTCATCGAAAAACAACAAAATTCCGACCGGTGAGATCGAAATCTCACTCTCGGCCTTGAAGATACTCAACGCAGCACAAACCCCGCCGTTTACCATCGAAGACAACAGCGACGGGGGCGATGACCTGCGCATGCGCTACCGATATCTCGACCTTCGACGCAATCCGCTGAAAAATGCATTGATCCTGCGTCACAGGCTGGCACAGAACGTACGGCAGTTCCTGGATGGTGAGGGTTTCCTGGAAATCGAAACTCCCTGTCTGATTAAATCAACCCCCGAAGGCGCTCGCGATTTCGTCGTACCCTCCCGTATGAATCCGGGAGAGTTCTATGCCCTGCCCCAGTCACCTCAACAGTTCAAGCAGTTGTTGATGGTCGCCGGATACGATCGCTATTTCCAGATCGTCCGCTGTTTCCGCGACGAAGATTTGCGTGCCGACCGACAACCGGAATTCACTCAAATCGACTGCGAGATGTCTTTCGTAGAACAAAATGATGTACTTGAAGTCTTTGAACGAATGGCAAAACACCTGTTCCGGGAAACACTCGGAGTAGAATTCGACGGATCGTTCCCTCGTATGCCCTGGAGCGAAGCTATGGCCCGCTACGGCTCCGACAAACCCGACATCAGGTTCGGCATGGAGTTCAACGACCTCTCCGACGAGACCCGCGGTCATGGATTCGGGGTGTTCGACACGGCTGAATACGTGGGGGCCATCGTCGCCGGGGGTTGCGCTTCCTATACACGAAAACAGATCGACGAATTGACCGAATTCGTCAAGCGACCGCAAGTCGGAGCCAAAGGATTGGTATGGATTCGACTCGATGCCGACGGTAATATCAAATCGAGTATCGACAAATTCTTCACACCCGACACCCTTCTCAGTTGGGCTGAAAAGTGCGGTGCCAAGGCCGGTGATCTGATTTTCATCATGGCAGGTGAACGCATGAAGACCCTTTCGGCCATGAATGAGTTGCGTCTCGAACTCGGTAACCGGCTGGGATTACGCGACAAAAAGAAGTTTGCCCCCCTGTGGGTCGTCGATTTCCCTCTGCTTGAATGGGACGAAGAAACAAAACGGTATTACGCCATGCATCATCCATTCACATCACCGAAACCTGAAGATATTCCACTTTTCGATACTGATCCAGGGAAAATCCGTGCAAATGCCTACGACTTTGTCGTTAACGGCGTAGAAATCGGTGGCGGCTCGATCCGTATTTTTGACAGTGCACTCCAACACAAGATGTTCGAAACCCTCGGATTCACTCCCGAGGAGGCAGAACACCAGTTCGGATTCCTGATGAACGCCTTCCGGTACGGTGCTCCGCCCCATGGAGGTATCGCATTCGGATTCGACCGTCTCTGCTCGCTCTTCGGCGGGGCTGACTCCATCCGTGACTATATCGCATTCCCGAAGAACAATGCCGGTCGTGATGTCATGGCAGACGCTCCTTCTTCCATCTCTCCGTCCCAACTCGAAGAGCTGGGACTCGAAATCCGAAAGACGGAAAAATAGAAACAACCGTATTACCCTTACCGCTGTCGGGACAATTCGTAAAAATACGAGACAGCAGATTCTATCATTTACTGAACATTGATAACATGTACCGGGAAAATGAACTTCCGGTACATGTTATATTATTCCCATAACCATGCATTGTCCCGGTAACTCGGGGGACAATGCATGGATTCTGCAGGCAGGTTCTACTCGTGCTTATGATGTCAGGCAAAATCGGCCCGCCCCACCTCCTCGGTCAAGACACAACAAACCCGTCGATACATCGTGGGCTACAATATATATTCCCTGTATCGACGGGTGGTTTATAAAACCGGTGCTGTAGGACAAGTCGGAATACCCCTACCAAACCGGTCAGATCGAAATATCGAGAATCTCGAAACAGATCACTCCTGCCGGAACCGTAACGTTGACCTTGTCCCCTTTCTTTCTGCCGATCAACGCCTTTGCAATCGGGGTTCCAATGGAGAGTTTACCCTCCTTGAGATTCGCTTCGTTCTCCGAAACGATCGTGTATTCAACCTCCTTGCCGTTTGAGTGATTCTTTAAACGTACCCGACTCAATATCTGAACCTTGCTCGTATCTATATTCGATTCGTCCAAAATACGCGCATTGGCCAGTGTCGCTTCCATTTTCGAAATACGCAACTCGAGCATGGCTTGCGCCTCCTTGGCAGCATCGTATTCGGCATTTTCCGACAAATCTCCCTTGTCTCGCGCTTCGGCTATCGCAGCAGTTACGGCCGGACGTTCTACGGTACGCAACTGATCGAGTTCCGCTTTCAGTTTGTTGTACCCCTCTTTGGTCAAATAAACAATATCTGCCATAAAATATCTTTTTATTATTAATTTAAAAAATTTTCGGTCGGATGAAAAAAACATGAATCCCGGCAACCAATGCCGGAACTCATTTGCAATTCTGCCCCTCCCCTCGTCTTTTTCAAAAGCAAAAGAAAGAATCCCGCAATGACCGGAATCCTCCCTCTCGTTTTCTCTGATTGCAAAGATACGACTAATTTTCAAACAAACAAATTTCTCGCTCGAAATTTTCGAACTCCACACACCGCTCGGTACGACAATCACAAAATGAAAGAATATCGAAATCCGCAAGTCGAAACAAGATACGGTGTCCGATCGCCACATCACCATCCCCCTCCCTACCTCTACTTTCGGACAAAAAGACGATGTATACGGGCTATTCCACAGGATACAAAATTGTTCCGACTTTTTTTGCCCATACTTTGGCAAATAATTCGTATATTTGTTTTCACTATTCCGAATTGCTTATGATGCATCTGGACTTCAGTTTGGCCGACCTGACAGATATCAAGACACTCATTACGATCTGCTATGTCCTGATCACCATCACGGCGGCAGCGGTCATAATCTACGATAAACGCGATCCGGCCAAAGCACTCGCGTGGCTTATGGCCATTACCTTTATCCCCCTGGCAGGCATAATCCTCTATATCGTATTCGGACGCAACCATCGTAAGGAGAAACTCTTCAACCGAAAAGAGATCAAAGACCTGGAACATATCGAACACCTTTGTCGTGAACAACTGCGCGATCTGACCAACCCCGATCTGCGCCACAACGACAACATCGTCCGGAACACCGACATCATCACCCTGATGCTCAACAACAACAAAGCTCTCCTTACATTCCGGAACAAAATCCGCATCCTCAACAACGGGAAAGCCACTTTTCAATCACTTTTCGAGGCCGTGCGAGGAGCCAGATCTTCTATCCATCTGGAATACTACATCTTCGAAGACGACCGGATCGGGAAAAGATTGGGAGCCATGCTGATGGAAAAAGCCCGTCAGGGAGTCGAAGTCCGCCTCATCTACGATGACGTAGGCAGTTGGAGCCTCAAACAAACCTACATCCGGAAACTGAAAGCCGCCGGTATTGAGGTTTGCTGTTTCATGCCCGTGGCTTTTCCATGGCTCACCAGCAAAGTCAATTATCGGAACCATCGTAAAATCGCCGTTATCGATGGGCTGATTGGATTCACCGGTGGCATAAACATTGCCGAAAGATACTTCAAGGGGACCAGATTCGGCCCATGGAGAGACACACACCTGAAAATCGAGGGCGAAGCAGTCAACATGCTTCAAACCGTTTTCGTAACGGACTGGTACTTTGTCAGCAACAAACGGTTGCCTGCTGATCGCACATACTTCCCCAAAAGCCGTATCCGTACGGAATCCCCCGTTCAGATCGCCTCTTCCGGACCTGACTCGGATTGGGCTTCGATCATGCAGGCCTATTTCGCCGCTATCAACAAAGCCCGGAAATCAATCTATATCACTACACCCTACTTCCTGCCCAATCAGGCCATACTGACTGCTTTGCGTGTTGCCGCACTCAGCGGCATCGACGTTCGCATCATTCTGCCATCTCGGTCCGACAGCAAAATCGTCTACTGGGCTTCTCGATCCTATATCGCAGAATTGCTGGAAGCCGGGATAAAAGTCTATTTCTACCGCAAAGGGTTCTCCCATTCGAAACTCATTATCATCGACGGAGAATTCTGTTCCGTAGGATCGGCCAATATGGATATCCGCAGTTTCGAAGACAACTTCGAAGTATCGGCCATCATGTACGACCCCAAAATAGCCGAAGAACTAACCGGCTACTTCATGAAGGATATCGATGGAAGCACATTGATTACAAAAGAGTTATGGGATAAACGGTCGAATCTCCATGCTGCATACGAATCGTTCTCCCGATTGCTCAGTCCTCTGCTTTAAACCCTTGGATCGACTTTTACGGCAGTCGATCATTTTTTTCTCCTCCGCCGACATTTTTTCGCAATTGCGGAACGCATCTTGCATGGCATGACCCATACAATCCGGACTCGTCCATAAAGAAAAATCCTCCCCGAACAAAACCGACCCCATCCTCAACTGCTCGGTCAACGTGCGGATCCAGCCTATCGCACACTGCAGAAACCGGCAAGCAAACTACCTTAACGCCAATACATCAAGCAACCTACTCAACAAAAAGGAAAGCTTCTCGCTTTCCTTTTTCATCCCCCTTTGTCGAAACCGATAGACGATATAAACAACCATCAATCAATATTATATTGTTATGAAAAAATTTACCACACTTCTGCTCGCCATATGCCTCGGCTCTATGGCGGCTATCGCACAACCTCTCAAAATCGGTATCAAGGGAGGTAT
Organism: uncultured Rikenellaceae bacterium; assembly: GCA_949284665.1. Taxonomy (GTDB): domain Bacteria; phylum Bacteroidota; class Bacteroidia; order Bacteroidales; family Rikenellaceae; genus Tidjanibacter. The sequence goes on from CASDWR010000092.1 coordinate 6,050, forward strand.
GAATCTGAGCAGTTACTCTTTCGACCAGTTGCAGTTTGACAACACCTACATCACTCCCGTCAAGGGAAATACGACAGGATACCAGTTGGGACTGGTCATGCGACTCACCATTCCGAAGTTCATCCACATCCAACCGGAAATCAACTATATAGAACGGGGGTATCGTTTTCACGTCAACCAAGGCACAAGACAAACACTCGAACTGGTTACCGAACGAATCGAGGTACCCGTTACAGTAGGTTTCAACATCGCCGCACTCCGCATCTTCGGAGGACCCGTATTCCGGATTGCTTCCAATACCCGACTCGACAAACAAAACAAAAACTTTTCCGTGAAGTTCAAAGAGTCGGATGTAGCCCTTCAATTGGGTGCTGGCCTTGATATCCGGAAATTCTTCCTCGATGTACGGTATGTCACCCATCCTGAAACCACTTACGAAAATATCTATTACAAAGGTTCCGGACAAAAGGTAAAAGTCAAAAACGACGAAATGTGGCAATTCAACATAGGATTCTTTTTCTGACAATAACCGAACCGAACGGAGGCTGTAAACTTTCTGTCCCGCCATTCCCCCGGGGGAAAAGAGTGTACGAAAAAGGGCCGATTACTAAAAGTAATCGGCCCTTTTCAATCAACTGTAACCCGGTTTACACCTGTTCACGCAATACGGCATTGGTTTTTGACACAGCTTCGGCACTACGGTCGAAAGCCGTTTTCTCTTCGGGAGTAAGATTCACCTCGACGATTTTCTCGATCCCCTTGCGGCCGATCACAACCGGCACTCCGATACACAAATCTTTCTTACCATACGCTCCGTCAAGCCATGCACAGCAGGGAACCATTTTTTTCTGGTCGCGCAAAATACTCTCCACTATCATCGCAGAAGCAGCACCCGGCGCATACCATGCCGAAGTACCGATCAGTTTGGTCAATGTTGCCCCTCCGACCATCGTATCGGCAACCACTTTCGCCAATGTCTCGGCAGATGCGAAATCGGTCACGGGAATCCCCTTGCACGTAGCCTTGCTCAACAAAGGTATCATTGTCGTATCACCATGACCACCGATCACCATGCCGTCCACATCATTGACATTCACCCCAAGCGCCTTGGCCAGATAACCCCTGAAACGGGAACTGTCGAGTGCCCCGCCCATACCGATAATCCGATTCGACGGCAAGCCGCTCACCTTGTGGGTCAGGTAAGTCATGGTATCCATCGGATTGCTGACCATGACGATGATCGCATTCGGAGAATACTTCAATGACTCCCCCACAACCTCCTTTACAATGGCCGCGTTTACCCCGATCAACTCCTCTCGGGTCATCCCCGGTTTTCGTGGCATCCCCGATGTCACTACCACCACATCGGAGTTCGCCGTACATGTATAGTCGTTCGTCACCCCGACCATCTTCGTATCGAAGCCCAACAATGTGGAAGTCTGGTACATGTCAAGTACCTTGCCTTCTGCCAATCCCTCCTTAATATCGATCAGCACCACTTCATCGGCGATCTCCCGTGCCGCAATGACATCCGCGCACGTAGCACCCACATTGCCCGCACCTATTACCGTTACTTTTGACATATCTTCAAATTATTTGATTTTTATGGTTTGGTTCGAGTTCCTACGACTGCCTCCGACCGTAAATCACCCGATCAGTTTGGCATAATCCTCCGCCGAAAGCAACGACTCCAATTCCGCCGGATCGGATATCCTGATCTCAACGATCCAACCTTCTCCATACGGATCCTTATTAACTTTGGCGGGGTCGTCATTCAAGGATTCATTGAATTGCAAAATCTCCCCTCCCACAGGTAAAAACGCATCCGACACCGTCTTGACAGCTTCGATCGTCCCGAATACCTCGTGTTGACCGATCGTCTCCCCGACCGTGGGCACATCCACAAAAACAATATCGCCCAATTGACTCTGTGCGAAATCAGTAATACCCACCAAGGCCGTTTCACCTTCAACTTTAATCCATTCGTGATCCTTGGAATACCTCAATTCAGCAGGAACATTCATACCTCTTTACAACTATAAATTAATGTTAACAAATCATTCCGTCTCTTACGACACGATGAAAAAACACCGTTAGCGTAATAACAGTGCCCAAAGATAGAGTTATTTTTCAAGAGCGCAAAAGTTTTCTGTGAAAATTTTCACAATACACTCTCTTTTCCGTTGAAAATATTCATTCTGAACCAGAAACACAGGTGTAACAACTCTAATACTTGCCTTTCCACCATTGTGCGATACGGGCTGCGATCTTCTCCTCGGCAGGATTTTCCGCCGGTTCATAAAATCTTCGGCCCGACAAACCGTCGGGCATGAACTCCTGATCAGTGAAATGGCCCTCGAAATCGTGGGCATATTTGTAATTCTTGCCGTAATCCAACTCCTTCATCAATTTTGTTACCCCATTACGGATATGCAGTGGAACCGGACGGTTCGATGTATCGTTGTTCACCAACTGCATCGCCCTGTCAATCGCCATATAGGCTGAATTGCTTTTGGGGCTCGTCGCCAGATAAATCGCTGTCTCGGAAAGAGGAATGCGTGCCTCGGGCATTCCGATCTTGTGCACCGTATCAAAACAGGCATTGGCCAGCAACAATGCATTGGGATTGGCCAAACCAATATCCTCGGCAGCCAAAATCACCAGTCGACGCGCAATGAATTTGGGATCCTCTCCCCCGGCAAGCATACGGGCAAGATAATATACTGCCGCATTGGGATCGCTCCCCCGTACACTTTTGATAAACGCCGATATCACATCGTAATGTTGCTCGCCATTCTTGTCGTACAAGGCAATATTCTGTTGCAGACACTCGATCACATTGCGATCGTCTATCACGATGTCCCCTTCTATCGCTCCGGTAATTATATCCAGTATATTGAGCAACTTACGTGCATCGCCACCCGCAAATTCAAACAACGCTCCCGTCTCTCTCACTTCGATCCTGCGCTCCCGCAACACCGTATCCGTCTTCAATGCCCGCTCCAGCAGTTCCTGCAACTGAGAATCGGTCATCGCTTTAAGCACATAAACCTGACAACGAGACAACAAGGGAGAGATCACCTCGAACGACGGATTTTCCGTCGTGGCTCCAATCAGTGTAACAATACCCTGTTCGACAGCCCCCAGCAACGAATCCTGTTGAGCCTTGTTGAAACGGTGGATTTCATCGATAAAAAGAAATGGTGAGGGAGCGTTGAAAAATTTTTGCTTCCGCGCCTGTTCGATGATGTCGCGTACCTCCTTCACCCCCGAGTTGATAGCCGACAAAGTAAACATCCGACGCTCGAGCGTCGTAGCGATCAATCGGGCGAGGGTTGTCTTCCCAACCCCGGGAGGGCCCCATAAAATAAACGAAGGAACATTGCCCGATTCGACGAACCGACGGAACACACCATCCCGTCCGACCAGATGTTCCTGACCGATATAATCTTCCAATGTTTGCGGACGAAGCCGCTCGGCAAGAGGTATGCTACTCTGCATATTCTATCCAACACCATTCGGACCGTTCCAATCTTTTGCAAGAACCGCACAACGCCTCGCTCCCGAATTCCCGCCAGCCCGACTCCATTTTCCACAAATGTAGTGCATTTTTTTCGGATTTCGCACCGATTTGCTAATTTTGCTCCCATGAAACGCATCGGCATCATATCCGACACTCACGGCACTTTCGACTCCTCCCTGCGCAATTTTTTGAGCGACGTCGATGAAATCTGGCATGCCGGAGACATCGGATCGCTGGAACTGGCCGATACGATCGCCGCCTTCAAACCACTCCGTGCCGTATTCGGAAATATCGACGGTGCCGACACTCGAAGGACATACCACCGGTTCGAATCGTTCGACTGTGAAGGGGTCCGAGTGCTGATGACCCACATCGGCGGTTATCCAGGCCGGTATACATCCGATGCCCTGTCGGAAATCACAGCCCGAAAACCGTTGCTTTTCGTCTGTGGACATTCGCATATTCTGAAAATAATTTATGACCGAAAATTCGGTCTGCTGCACATCAACCCGGGTGCCGCAGGA
>CASDWR010000093.1 GCA_949284665.1 uncultured Rikenellaceae bacterium
CAATTGGGCGCCGCACCGAAACTTCGTATTCGCGGTACGACCACAGTGCTCGGTTCGCAGGAGCCGTTGTGGGTGATCGATGGTGTGGTTCAGTCCGATCCCGTGAATATCGATCCCGAACAGTTGAACGACCTCGATTTCGTCAATCTCCTCGGAAATGCCATATCGGGCCTGAACCCTGAAGACATCGATCAGATCGACATTTTGAAAGATGCTTCGGCAACTGCTTTGTACGGGAAACGGGCTTCGAACGGTGTCATCGTCATAACGACCAAAAAGGGAAAGCCCGGTCCGCCTGTGGTGACTTATTCGGTCTCCGGAACATTCACGCAACGCCCCCGTTATACCGATCGTACCGTAAACGTTATGAATTCCCTGGAACGTACCGCTTTTTCACGGGAATTGATGAACAACAGTTCGGTTTATCCATCGATTACCTCGTGGTTGGGATACGAAGCCGCCTATCGCGATTACATGAACTGCGTGATCGATTACGATGAATTTTATCGACAGGCTTCCTATTATGAGACACTCAATACCGACTGGTTCGGGCTGTTGATGCAAAATGCCTGGTCGAACAAGCATACGTTAAGCCTTTCGGGCGGCTCCTCGAATATTCGGTACCATGCTTCGTTGGGTATGAATAACCAACAGGGGACAATTAAAGGCGAATGGAGCAAGACTTATACGGCTACGTTCAATTTGACAGGAAATTACAAGCGGTTCCAAGTGAATTTCGGTATGAATGCATCGGTGAGCGATTCGGAATCCGAACCTTCGGATTTGAACGTGACGAACTACGCATACAATACGAGTCGTGCCGTACCTGCTTATGACGAGCATGGCGATTACTGGCATTACCTGAAAGGGGCATCGGAGAGTTATGCTTATAGTTTCAATATCCTCGAGGATATGAATAACAGCTTTCGCGAACAGACCAGCAATCAGATAACGGCACGTTTGGGCCTCGATTACGAAATAGCCAAAACCCTCAAATTTACATCGCTGGTCTCCTATACCGCTTCGAATCACTATACGGGGACATATCATGGAGCCGATACATGGTACGGACGAGAATTGAATAAGAAAGAGGTGGCTTATACTGATGAATGGTATTATACGAATACGCTGATGCCTTTCGGCGGTGAACTTAAGGAGACCCGAACGGATAAAAATAGCTATTCTGCCCGTGCCGCGTTGGTCTATGTGGAGAAGTTCGGCCAGGAGGAACAGCATAAGATCGATGCATCGCTTGGTGCGGAAATCGCATCGACGGTCTATTTGGGACTCAATCAAACTTTTCGCGGTTATGATCCCGATCACGGGAAAAGCATGATGAGTGTGGATCTGCTCGGATCGACCTCTTCAGCAGAAAATTATAATAATCCGTATGAGGAATACGCAACATGGCTGCAAAGTAGCGAAGCGTTGGGGGTGCGTACCGAAAATCGGAATAACGATTTGGCGACTTATATGACCCTCGGTTATGGATATCGCGATGACCTGTATCTGAGTTTCAATATGCGCAACGATTTTTCGAATGAATTCGGTTCTCGTGCCAACGAACGGTTCCTGCCTAACTGGGCCTTGTCCGGACGTTGGAATCTGTCGGAGAATGTTGTCAAGAATGTGCGGTGGATCAATTCTCTCGGATTACGCGTATCGTACGGAACGCAGGGAAATGTACCCAGTGTGCCGGCACGTCTGGTGATTCAATCGCCAACAGGCGATGCATGGAATCGTTGGTGGGAATCTTATGTCAAGGAGGTGTATGCATGGCCTAATCCCAATCTGAAATGGGAAAAGACACGTACGACGAACATCGGTCTCGATTTCGCCCTTTTCAAACGTGCGGTTACCGGTACAATCGAATGGTATAACCGTTATACGACTGATGCTTATATGAGCCAGTCGATTTCTGAGGTGAACGGAATAAACAGTTATACGGTGAACCGTGGAAATATTTCCAACTCGGGTCTAGATCTGACCCTGAACTTTACTCCCGTAAACCGCATTACCGATGTGAATGGTGAATTCAAAGGATTCCGCTGGCGTTTTGACCCCTCTTTCGGTTCGATTATCAACCAATTGATCGACAAGGCGATCCAGACCCCGGAAACAACTCTTAAACACGATGACGAAATCTATTACAGCGAATATCTCAACGGTACGATCTACGTTGTGGGAAGACCGTTGAACGGGTTCTATTCCTATAAATTCACAGGTCTCGATCCTACGGATGGCCGTCCGACTTTCGCTGGATTCGATGAAAAGGTCACCATAACCAAAAAAGACGGGACACAGGAAGAGATCGATCGCGCTACATGGTTCGATCAGTATTTTGGAACCAACCAGGCTCGTTATATGACCGTGATGGAATATTCCGGCACACGGGTACCCACCATTCAGGGAAGTATTCGGAATACGTTTACGTACAATAATTTTACATTGAGCCTGAATCTGACTTACAGCCTCGGTTCGAAAATACGTATGATGAAACTCTATCCCAATGTGAGCCAAACCAACGGGACCATTGCTCCGCTTCCTACCGAAAACGTCCGTAAGGAATTTCTCGATCGTTGGCAGAAACCGGGCGATGAGAATTATACGAACATCCCAGGTGTGATTTCGGCCGATGCATTCATGGATACGCTCGATCCCTGGTGGCAGACCTCAAGAACAATGACGAATATGTTTATGGATGGTTTTGCTCCGAACATCTGGGGTTTGTACGACTATTCGGATATCCGTGTGGTAAGCGGAAATTATCTGAAGATACAGTCCGTACAGTTCCGCTATCAGTTTCCCAAGAAGTTCTGCGATAAACTGAAGATGAAATCGGGATACGTTATGCTCACCGGAACGAACCTGTATACTTTTGCCAGCTCCAAGTTGAAAGGACAGGATCCGACAACCTCTGCCGGTACGGGTTCGTCGTCTACGATCGCCGTCTCGATACGGCCCAGTTACTCCTTTACACTCAATGTATCTTTCTAAATGGACCGTAAAAAATGAGAACAATGAAAACTAAAATATTTATTGGCATATTCGCCGGTTTGTTGCTTGCATCGTGCAAGAACTTCCTGGAAGAGTATTCGCAGAATCTCTCTTATGTGAATACGGTGGATGACCTCGACCAGTTGTTGATGGGAAACGCTTATTTCCCCGATCGAACATCGGTAAGTACTTTTTTGTGGTTGAATTACATGGATGATGATACGGAGGAGATATGGACCTCGGCTACCACAACGACTCCGGGTGTGCCCGAATATATGCGCGGTTTCCATCATTGGGAAGCGTATCCTTATTGGGAAGATCGTGCAGTAGCTACGGTGAGCAGACAGCCTTACGGTGGGAACAAACTTTGGTCCGATTTCTACGAAAAACTTGCAGTGGTTAACGTGGTGATCGAGGAGGCGGAACGTTTTGCCAATGACGAAAACAATCACGACACCTATTTGCGAGTTTTGGGAGAAGCTTATTTCCTGCGTGCACAGTATTATTTCACCATGGCCAATATTTGGGGGCCTCCGTATGATGCGGCAACCGCCTCAAGCGATTTGGCTGTGCCCATGAAACTCTATTCCTATATCGAAAACGAGGGGTTTGCCCGTAATACCATCGAAGAGGTATACGATCAGGTGGTCGAAGACCTCGAAACCTCTGTCAGGTATTTCGAAGGCTTACCGTTGCCGACCAACAAAATGCATGCGGGTGCTCCTGCAGCCAAATTGTTGCTCAGCAGGGTTTATCTTTTCATGTGCGACTGGGAAAAGGCTGAATATTGGGCCGATGAGGTACTCGACGGAGTCTCTTCGACAACCTACTCTCTTTATGATTTCAATTCGAATGGATATACCACATCTTCGTATAAAACGGCTGCTTTCACCAATGGTGTTTCGTGGTGTGAGACTCTTTTGGTAAATGGATATTCTGCTACTACGATGGCCCAAGTGGCTGTGAACTTCTGTGTATCGGAAGAATGTAATAATCTTTATCTCGACAACGATTGGCGACAGTCGTATTGGTTGACCCAGGGGAAACGAAACAATTATACGTGGGTCAAATCGGTCAATCTGTCTTCTAATTCAGCCATTTCGCCGATGGCGCTCAATTTACCCGAAGCCTACCTGAACAAGGCAGAAGCCGCAGCAATGCAGGATGACTGGACGGGAGCAGCAAATGCATTGAAAGCAATCCGAGAAAAACGGATTAAAACAGGAATGGAAGATATCCCGTTCGAAACTTATACGGGAGAAACGATGATCTCCTTCATTCGCGAAGAAAGACGCAGGGAACTAGCATTCAAGGGGCTGCGTTGGTTTGATCTGCGTCGCTATGCGGTATTGCCCAAGTATCAGCTGAAAACGACTATCCGACATCCTTATTATGCATGGCAGAATGACAGCCCACTGTTGCTGGGTTATCATGTGTTGGGTGAGTGGCCGGAAGACGGTGGTTGGGTACTTTGTTTTCCTCTTTATGCTCTTGCCAGTAATAAGGGCGCTCTCGTAGACAACATTCGTCCGGAACGCACTCTCGAATAAAAAGGAGTTTTTATGGTAAATGGTTTGATGCCAAAGACTAAACAAAAAAGTGAAATCATGAAAAAATGGATATATGGGATCGCCGCCCTTTCCGTCCTGTGGGTCGGATGCGGCAAAGAAGATGAATTAGAACCTTCTGGGGCCGATATAAATTGGTTCGTTGTGGAGGATTCGACGGATCCGGTCGATCATCTCCGTTTCGAAGTATTCGAAGAATTCGGTGTCCCTGTTTATTACAATGATACGATCGGTTCGATGGAGATGGGAATCGATGTTTCCGGTAATCCGAGAATGTTTTATCGGGTGATCGATTGCAACTATTCGATTACCGATCGCACCATACTCGCAACATATGGGAAATCGAAAGATCGGGATGCAATTCAGATCGGCGTTGAGGTGATTCGCGATCAAGTATTATCCGTATTGCCGGCGAAACTTCGACCGAGGTCAATGTTGGTTGTCGACAATTTGAATGTCAACGAGCGAGGGAATCAGAACGGGGAGGCAGGCGCGTTCAAAGCTATGATGACCACTGTGATGGGACGTTTGAATGTCGTGAAAACGATGACAGATATCGAGAAAAAAAGTCTTGCTGCCGAAGTGTTGGGTGAAATAGTCGGCCATTATCTCTATTCGAATTGTGCGGAGGAGTTGATCGAATTTTACGGGGTATCGATCGTGCAAGCACGCAATGGCAGTGATTTCAATCTTTACGAGCAGAATATCTGGCAAACGACCAGTACTTCGCGTCCTGAATTCAAGAATTGGATGGATTATGGTTTTTTCTCCTATGATTCTTCCAGGTCCTTCAAGGAAACCGACTATTATTGTATCAATCAGGTTTCCGATCTCGTCGATTACATGACGGAGGTTTTTAAAGACGACGATGCGATGTTCCAAACGACTTATGCGAGTTATCCGGTCATACTTCAGAAGTATGAAATAATCAAGGCCGTTTGGGAAAAGGTGAAAACCGGTTTGTAATCCTTACGGAACATCAACGTAAAAGAATAGACTGAAACCCGATGAAAAGAAGGTCATTGATTTTGGCGGTACTGTGCATGCTACTGTGCATAATACCGTCCGGGGCCTTCCCGTGGAAAGGGAAGAAAAAATCGGAGGTCGCACAGAACTCCGTCAGTAAGAAAAAGCCGGGCAAATACGAGAAACTCTTTGAAAAGGGTCCCGTGCAGACCGTTTCCGGTGGTTTTGCGACTCTGCATCGGGCAGGGGAGAAACTCTATTTGGAATTTCCGTTGTCGTGTCTGGAGCGTGAAATGCTTCTTGCTTCCACCGTATCGCGGACGAGCGACAGCCGTCTTTGTGCAGTCGGTTATAAGGGTGCTGATCCGTTACACCTGCGTTTTTCGCTGGTTGACAGTTTGCTCGCAATAAGAAAAATAAATGCTTCGATCGATCGGCCCGATTCGGAGGATCCGATTGACTCGGCCATTGTTGTCGGTAATTTCGGCGATCCGATCTGGATGACTTGCCCGATTTTGGCCTGCACGCCCGACAGCAGTGCCGTGGTGTTTGACGCTACCGGCCTGTTGGTAGATTGTCGCAACGAGGCTCTCGCTCCGATTCCACGGCGTTATGGGCAGATAGAAGTAACACCGTCATTCAAAAAAAATCTGAATGCCATTGTGAAAATGGGATCGTATGAGAACAACATCTCGGTAACCACCCGTTTCTCGGGTCGGTGTTCAGCGAAAAAGAGCGGTGTCACCTGTCTCGCGAACCAACCTTTGACGGTCGAGGCACAACGTACGCTGTTGATGTTGCCAGTCAGAAAAATGAAACCCCGGATTTCCGATCTGCGTATCGGGACTTTTCTTACTGCAAAACAACACATCCCCGACGGCAATCCTATCGAAAGTTATACGCTGGCCAATCGTTGGCGTCTGGAACCTTCGGATCCTGAGGCATATGCCCGTGGCGAACTCACCGAACCGATTGACCCGATCGTCTTCTATCTTGACACTCTTTTCCCTGAATCGTGGAAAGAGCCGATTCGCGAAGGTGTATTGTCTTGGAACGATGCTTTTGAAGCGATCGGCTTCAGGGATGCGGTGCGTGTCGTGGATTTTCCAACGGATGATTCCGATTTCGATCCAGACAATCTGAACTATTCCTGCATCCGTTATCTCCCTTCGGAGGTGGAAAATGCCATGGGCCCATCATGGGTGGATCCAGTTACGGGAGAAATCATCAATGCTACAATTTTGATTCATCATGATGTGGTGCGATTGGTGTCCGGATGGCGTTTCGTACAGACTGCTCAAATCGATCCGCGAGTAAGAACATCACGGGTCCCGGAAGATTTGCTGATGGAGTCGCTTCGCGTTGTGGCTACTCATGAAGCCGGCCATTGTTTGGGATTGATGCATAACATGGCGGCATCGTCTGCGTTCCCGGTCGATTCGCTCCGTTCTGTAACTTTTACCTCACAATACGGAACTACTCCTTCGGTGATGGATTATGCTCGATATAATTATATTGCCCAACCCGATGATCAAGGTGTTGCCCTGGCACCTCCTTCGCTCGGTGTTTATGATCGTTATGCCATTGCATGGCTTTATCGTTACTATCCTGGAGATCTTTCGGTGGAACAAGAGGCGGAAAAGGGTGAAAAATGGATTGCAGACCATGAGAACGATCCGATGTGCCGGTACGGTCGACAGCAGGTATGGAGTTGTTACGATCCGACAGCCCTCGAAGAGGATTTGGGCGATGATGCAGTAAAGGCCGGCGAATATGGGATACGAAATCTGAAACTGATTGTCGAACATTTCGATGAGTGGCTTGCGGATGACGATCGAGACTTTCTCTGTCGAAAGGATATGTATGGACGTATGGTGGACCAGTTTGCCCGCTATGTGCGCAATGCGTTTGCCTGTGTGGGAGGTGTCAGGCTCGACGATTCGCAAAAGGCTATCGATTCGGGAACCCGTTTTGTGCCGGTTGATCCTGTGATACAGGATTCTGCACTCCGATGGACGATCCGTACATTGCAGGAGTGCGAATGGCTCTCAAACGCGGTTCGGAAAAATGAATATCCGTTGGGAGAATATCAGACCGGTTTGTCGGGAAAGGTGTTGCTCAATCTGTCGAAACAGTTTTCGACTGCCGCCGAACGCGTTGTCCTTTCTTCATATCTGGCAGCAGGTGACACCTATTCCGTGGACGACTATTTCGAGGGGCTCTATGAGGAAATCTGGGGAAAGGTAGTCGGCATTCGCGAAACGACCGATGTCGATCGGATATTGCAACGTCAAATGTTGCGTATGCTCAATGTGAAAACGACCGCATTGGGCGGGAATTCACTTTTCGATTATTCCCCTTCCGGTGAAATGTCCGCTCAATGCGGGTCGTCTGTCTTTAATGCCGTCCCCGATCCTTTTTCCCTCGGGAAAGGGTACGGTTGGCAGAAACAGTTGGATGTGAATGTCTTCGGCTTGTTGGAACCGGCTTATTACAAAACAATCGTCCGGATTGAGAAGTTGCTCGCTCAACGGTTGTCCCGGATGAATGCCGATGAAAAAAAATACTACGAGGCTCTCCATTTCGCATTGGAACAGATGCTCGGTAAGAACTATGTAAAATGAAGCTCCACCGAACGAAAATGAAACAGTTGAAATTGCTTTGTCCTCTGCTTATTGCGGCGATCTGTTGCTCGATGACGGATGCCAGAACCGCAACGGAAACAAGGAAGAGAGAAAACCGGAAAAGAGCGGGAATGGACGTTTGCGTAAAAACGCCCTATCAGAAGATTTTTGATGGTAAACATGTCGTGTCTGCCGTTTCTGATTTTCTCATCGTCCACAAGGTGGAAGGGAAAATCTATTTCGAAATGCCGCTCGAAGTAATGGGAATGGAAATGTTCATTACGGCTACGCCTGCAACGACGCAATATGTCAGAGGGTGTGTGGTCGGACTGCGTCAGCGTGATCCTTTGCATGTGATGTTCCGTATGGAAGACAGTACGGTATTGATGATGCAAATGAACGATCGATTTATGCGTAGTATGGACGAGCGGGTAAGACGTGTTTTGCAGTTGGGTGCTTCGAATACGGTTCACAGCGCCTGGCCGGTGAAAGCTTATTCCCCGGACAGCCTTGCCGTGGTGTTCGATGCGACAGACCTTTTTACGACCGATGTGCCGGAATTGTCACCGGTGGGAGAGGGTTATGAACCGTTCGATGTGACCTACAAAATGAAACCCAATCTTTCTCGGATTCGTGAGGTCGGAGCGAACAGCCATTCGGTGACGATCCGTACTTCGACCCAATATACAATGAGCGAATGGCGATTCCTTTTCCCCCTTGCGGTCAATGTCCCGAACGATGTGGATGTCGTCTACAACGTGATGCTGTTGCCAGAAAGCCGGATGCGTCCGCGTTTGGCTAACGATCGGATCGGTACTTTTGAAGTCGAGAAAAGAGTTTTCGACGAGAACGGAGGCCCAATCGAACGGGTAAGATATGCGGCTCGTTGGAATCTGGTCCCTTCGAATATGGAGGCATATTTACGCGGTGAAATGGTCGAGCCTGAAAAGCCGATTACAATGTATGTGGATCCCCATTTCCCTGATTTGTGGAAGTCTGCGGTCAAGACGGGAATCCTTCGCTGGAATGCTGCTTTCGAGAAAATCGGATTCAAAAATGCCATACGTGCGGTTGATTTTCCTGCAAACGATCCCGATTTCGATCCCTTTAATTTCGCTTGTTCGTGTGTATGGTATGTGCCTTCCAATGTGGAAAATGCCGAAGGTCATGTGTGGATGGATCCCCGCAGCGGTGAAATTCTGAGTGCGACCATCGCTATTCACCAGCAGGTAGCTCAGAAACTGAATTATTGGCGCTTCGTGCAAACGGCTCAAATCGATCCTCGTGTCCGTAATGTGCGGATGCCCGAGGATGTGATGTTCGAATCGATCGCTTATCTCGCTTCCCACGAAATGGGACATGCCTTGGGACTGACACACAACATGGCGGCTTCGGCCGCATTCCCGGTCGATTCGCTCCGTTCGGCTACGTTTACTGCCCGATACGGTACGACTGCATCAGTAATGGATTATGCACGTTTCAATTATGTGGCCCAACCGGAGGATACGGGTGTCAAATTGACTCCGCCCGATTTGGGCGTTTACGATGAATATGCCATTCGATGGCTCTATCTCCCCTTTCCTGAATCTGTAACCCCGGAAGAGGAATATGCCGTTCTCGAAGAGTGGATTGCCCTGCATGACGGAAATCCTTTCTATCGGTATGCGGCACAACAGGAGAGAGTATACAATCGCCTGGACCCGACTGCAGCAGAAGAAGATTTGGGGAATGACGCGATTTTGGCTGGCGAATACGGCATGCGGAATTTGCGTTATATCATGGAGCACTTGCCTCAATGGATCGGCCCGCACAACGATGCTGATGGAACCTATCGGAAAAACATAGAGACTCAACTGCTCAAACAGTATCAACTTTACCTGGAAAGAGTTTGGGCCAATGTGAGCGGTTATTATCTCTACAATGAAGGAGAAAACGAGAACGGTATTCGTTACTTGCCCGTACCGCGTCAGGTTCAAAAAGCCTCTGTAGAGTGGGTGTTGAGGCAGTTGCGGGAATGTGAAATGCTGCATAATCCACAGGTATACAGAAAATTCGTTGTCAATCTTCCATCACCGCTCAAGGCGGCCAACCTGATATCCCGAAATTTGGGAATGGTGAATTACAACGTCGGTTACAATGCGTCTCTTTCGGATGACCCGTATACGCTTGCCGAGTTGTATGATGATTTTTTTCTGGGAATATGGAAGAACAGTATTGAGAATCGTAAGTTGACAGCTGCTGACAAATTGCTTCAGCGCAATTTTATCGATGGTGGCGAATTGCGTTTGGCTTCGATCGGTGGAAACCGTTTGTTGTCGTCGTCGAGTGGGCCAGACGGTTATTGGGAGTGTGATGATCCCCGAATCAAGGATTTAGGAAAAGGGGAGGACGGAATTTTCGCTAACGAATTTTCATCGGATGCAAGTGCTGTTATCCCCAATGAAGTATTGAAACTGTACGACTTTTCCAATGTGTACAGTTTGCATCTGATGAGAAGGGTGAGAACGTTGTTGGAAAAGAGAATAGTGGATGCCGTCTGTCCGGACGATCGCCCCTTTTACAGGGCCCAACTGTTGTCCGTCGAAAAAATATTGAAACCAAAAGAATAAATATCGTACTGAAATGAAGAAATCGATTCTGTTCTCTCTTGCCGTAGCGGCGGTTCTGTGCTGTGCGCAACCGGCAACGGCCAAAGGCAAAAAGAAAAAAACGGAGACCAAAACCGAACAAGTGAAGAGCGATTCCATCAGAAAAAAGAGTATCAGCCCTTACGAAAAACTCTTCAAAGGCAAAAAATACGTAACGGCTGATGGCGGTTTCATGACACTCCATCTGTTCGGGGACAAACTCTATTTCGAGATGCCGCTCGAGGTAATGGGGAAAGAGATGTTGCTTGCCTCTACCGTTACGGAAACGACCGATAATATGGTCGCCGTGAACGGATATAAGGACAAAACTCCGATGCATATCGTGTTCACGATGGGTGACAGCGTGGTCTATATGCGGAAAGTGAATGCCCGGATGAGTTGTGACCAAGGCGACGAACGCATGGTACGAATTCTGGAACGTAATTATGGCGATCCGGTCATATCGAGTTACAAGGTGTTGGCATACAATAGAGACAGCAGTGCCGTGGTGTTCGACATGACCAATATGTTTAATGGGGGCGAATCGTCACTCTCTCCCATATCAAGCGGCAGTTTCCCTTTGCAAATCAAGGCTACGGCCAACAAGTCGGTAGCAAATATCTACGATATCAAATCGTTTACGGACAACGTATCGATCAAGTCGATGCTGTCGTACGATGTGAGTGCGAAGTTATTATTGTCCGAACTGTTCTCTGACAAACCGGTGACCGTTAAAGTAACCCGAACATTGATGTTGCTTCCGGAACACCCCATGAAACCCCGTATTTCGGATTCGCGTCTCGGAATTTTCCTGACGCTAAAACAACGAATTCCTTCCGATGGCGAACAACTTGTCAACTATTCATTGGCCAATCGATGGCGTCTCGAACCGGTTGATCCCAAAGCCTATGCGGAAGGGGAGTGTGTTGAACCGGTAACCCCGATTGTCTTTTATGTGGACTCTCTTTTCCCGAAAAAATGGGTTGCGCCCATCAAAGAGGGAATCTTGCGTTGGAACAAAGCTTTCGAAGCGATCGGATTCAAAAATGTGGTACGTGTGGCAGATTTCCCGAAAAACGATCCCGACTTCGATCCCGACAATCTGAAGTATTCGTGTGTGCGTTATGTCCCTTCGGCAGTGGCCAATGCCATGGGGCCAAGTTGGGTAGATCCACGGACGGGTGAAATTTTGAATGCCTCGGTGCTGGTCTATAATGACGTAATTAAAATGTTGACACAGTGGCGATTCGTTCAGACAGCACAAATCGATCCCAGAGTCAGGGCAAAAAGCCTCCCGGATGATGTTATGTACGAGTCGATGGCCTATGTGGTTGCTCATGAGGTGGGACACTGCCTGGGATTGATGCACAATATGGCTGCATCGGCTGCTTTCCCGGTCGATTCCCTCCGTTCGGCTACGTTTACGCAACGCTATGGGACAACCCCTTCGATCATGGATTATGCCCGTTTCAATTACGTGGCGCAACCGGGTGATGAAGGGGTGAAATTGACGCCTCCAGAGTTGGGCGCTTATGATTATTATGCGATTAAATGGTTGTATAGCTGTTTCCCCGGTAATAAATCACCCGAGGAAGAGGCACGAATCCTTGAAAAATGGGTGGACGAAAAAGTCGGCGATCCTGTTTATCGTTACGGAAAGCAACAAATGGCCAGTCGGTACGATCCCTCTGCCATGGAGGAGGATTTGGGCGATGATCCGATCAAGGCAAGCGATTACGGAATCGCAAATCTGAAATATATCGTTTCACATTTGAACGAATGGATTGCCGATGATGCCGATGCCTCGTACAGAAAATCACTGTACGAACAGATTGTCAAACAGTATGGCCGTTATGTGAACAACGTGCTTTACAATGTGGGGGGCATCTATTTGACCG
>CASDWR010000094.1 GCA_949284665.1 uncultured Rikenellaceae bacterium
AGGTTTCTTCATTTATTTAAGTTTGGGTTAGTAGTTTGGGGTTTACCCCGAATGCAGAAGGCAGTCGAGAAGATTCCCTTCTGCATTTTTTTGTGTCCTACCCGCGGAGGGAAGGGTCGAGTTTGCTTTCGGTCCGTACGACCGATCCTGGTGCAGGCTGGTGATCCCGGCGAAGACCGGATGGGCCGTATATGGAGTGTGGAGTGGAAGGACGGTCGGGGTCTGGATTACAGTGGGGTACCGGCAATATCGGATTACCGATCGGGAATCATTCGCATAATGCGGATCATGCGTTTCCCTATTCGTGGTGGTATGGCTGGTTGGTCAGGATCGAAAAACTTCGGTACAACTGTTCGACGAAAAAGAGTCGGACGAGTTGGTGGGAAAATGTCATGCGAGAAAGGGAGAGTCTGCTGTCGGCTCTTGCATATACGGCATCCGAGAATCCGTATGGACCGCCAATGATGAAACACAACCGTTTTTGACTTCCCGCCATCCGCTTTTGGAGCCAGGATGCAAATTCCACGGATCGCATCTCCTCACCCCGTTCATCGAGCAACACCACATAGTCACCATTTGACAACCGTTTGAGGATTGCCTCCCCTTCGTCTCGTTTTTGTTCCTCTTCGGAGAGTTTTTTCGAACTTTTCACGTCGGGGATGGTCGTGATGTTGAATCTCGTATGGAAACCGATCCTGCGGGTATAGAGGTCGATCAATGCAGCCGTTTCGGGCAGGTCGGTTTTCCCGACCACGTACAACTCCATGTTCATTTCTGTCGTTCCGGAACAGTCAGCTCCATATCCGAATTCCATTCTCCGGCTGCGTCGCGATAGATAACCGGACGTTCTTTTTCGAGGGATTTGAGCAACCGGTATGCTTTGTACATGTTGTATCCGTTTCCGCTTTTGCCTCCGAGCGACCATCCGATTATGCAGGTGTGGTTATGGGAATGCCTATACATTCTTTCCACCCGTTCCAGATAGTCGTCGAGCCATCGTGGGTCGTTGCTGAGCGTGCCACCTATTCTTCGGTCGTCCGCCTTCCGGTCGGTGTTGATGTTCGCCTGGTCGATCACATACATCCCGAGTTGGTCGCACAGGTCGTAGAACCACACCGGTTGAGGATAGTCGGGACAGAGGGTATTGCTACCCTCTTTTTTGAGGGCGATGATCTCTTGTCGGGTTTGCTGTGGCGTAGGGGCGGCATTGTAACGAACCGTCGAAAGCGCAACCGGTTTGCCGTTGCGCAGGAATTCCGTACTATTCCATGCGGTCGAGCCTGCCCCGATCCGGAAGGGGATGTATTCCGTGATGTATTGTCCGCGTTTCGTATAGAGCGTAATGGTGTAAAGGCGTGGGGTGTGATCGCTCCAGAGTTGTTGCATTGCGCTGTAAATAGGTGTCTCGAAATGGATTGTATCCCGGCCGTGACCTGCGATGACAGTTTCGCGTAGGTCGTAATATTTCAGGTCTCCGTTCGGCGCATAAATGTCGTATCCGACCGTCATAGCCTCTTCATAGTTGCGGGAATTGGCCAAGGCGATGTCGAGCGAAAGCAGACAAAAGCGGCCGGTCGAATCGGGGATGAACGAAACGTCGTAATCTTCGATCCGTAATTCGGGTTGTGCGTACAGATAGGCAAGCTCCACTTCCGGACGTGAAGGGTCGTTTGACGTCGATTCCGGTTCCGCCGTGCTGTCGGCGATCTCGATGGCGATCACGTTCATTCCGTCTTTCAGTGCCTCGGTGATGTCGAATTCTGAAGGCAGGCGGCTGTCACGGGCTGATCCTGCGAAAATGTCGTTTACGTATACGTTGTGTGCATTTCGGCCCCCTTCCGTATGCAGAAAGACCGTTCTGTCACGCCAGTACCCTGGAATTTCGACTACGGTACGATAATGCCTGCGACCGTTCCGCGTGGTAGTGAAAAGGTTCGACAGTACGATGTACTGGTTTTCGTCCTCCCATTTGGCTTCGTGCGTTGCTTCGCGGGTAGAGTATCCGAAAAACTGACTTCTGGCAACGACCTGCCGACCATTCGGCATATCGTTCGTTTGGGCTTGTCCGCAAAGGGCCGACAACAGCAATATGCCGAGAATCGATATGATATGTTTTGTTTCCATCGTAAGAAAGGTGTCTTTGTATCGTATTTACAGGTTTCGTACGGTCCGGTAGTCCTCTTCGATCTCTTCTCGGGACTGGGCATCGATTCCGTAACCGATAGCCATGGAGAGATCACAATCCTTTTTGTAGTCGTCGTCGGTCATCTGTTTAAGATGTGCGGCGGCCTCGTTTCCTCGCGTTATGGCTTGGGCGACCTCGTCGTCGGTGGCCTCGTGACCGAGGGCCGCAGAGAGGGTTTTGTATGCCCAATCGTAAGCGAAATCAGTGTAGTGTGTGCGTATCGTCCGGAAGCGCTTGTCGATCTGTTCGAGTGAGGCAAGTGTCCCGGCGTCGATATCGTCGAGCAGGCGGGTCATCTCTCGGGCGGGAAGAAACATCCCGGCCGCATCGATCCAGTGCCCGGTACCGTTGAAGCCCTTGGTCCCCCCGTCTGCCAACATGCGGCCGATAAACTTGTCGAAAGCCTGTCGGTAGAGTTTCAATCCCCGCCTCAGCATCGATGCCTTGATTTTCATTCGTTCGTAACTGTAGACTTCAACCCCTTCCTTATGTGACAGATCTTCCAGAATACCGATGGCACGCATTACCCGTTCGCATACGAAAGGATTCGCCTCTTCGAAGTTGATAAGGTCCGCTTTCGCGCCTTCGCCCCGTTTATCCCGTCGAGGCCATTTGTCGATATCGCGCACCGTACCGTAACTGCCGAGGTTGATGCCAGGGACGAGGTACGAAACCCCGCTGTCTTCCATGAGATATGAGAAAGGAAAGTTTTCCGTGTCCGGATGGTTCTTGTGGCGTCCGATCACGACGCTGAAAGCCCCGTTGCGGATCGGGAGCATCATGTAGGCATCGCTCCCGAATTTACACCCCCGCTGATGGATCCCCTGATGTACGGCCCCTGTTTTAAAAAGGTGGTTGCTCTGGTTGGAACCGCTGCCCGCATTGAAAAACGAGAACATCCCGGCAATCAGCAACGACGACTTGTGATGCGATACGGTATAAGGGCCGGCGAAAATGCTGCATGCCTCTCCGTTTTCGCAATGGGCATTGGCGAAAAAGAGCGAGTCGGACGCCGAAAAATTGGCGAGGGTCACACCCTGGCCGACAAAACACCTTTTGAGAATTGTATCGTCATCGATAGTGCTTTTGCCTCGAACAATGAAGTCGTACATTTTGACACCGGCTCCGACGAAGACGGGTTGTTCGGGAGTGGCGACGATGGTCCCATTGCTCAATATGGAAGCCCCGCAAACGGATGTTCCGCTGCCGATGTTTACGTTTCGGATGATTCCGCTGTCGGTGATGGTAGCCCCGGTCCCCACGCGCCCGAGTTCCGCCTCACGCGAAAGGCAGTATGTTCCGATAAGGGCATTCATTTTTTCGATGGTTTGTCTGCGGTGGCGGTAGAGGGCAATGACGTAAGCGGTCTGTGCGGTGAGCATGTCGAACAGGGGAACTTCACGCCCTCCGTGTTCATTGATGACGGCTGCTTCCGTGCCGTTGCCGAAACGGCTCCGGCCGATCGTTTCGATTCGATCCACATTTTCGATCCGGACATCATCTTCCAAAATGTAGTTGGCAATGTGCGACCCGATGTTCGAGATGCGTACATTCGCGCCGATATATATTTTCCCGCACAGTGTACAGTTTCTTAACTGCTTCGGCAAAAAACTTTTGTCGACCTGGATTTCTTCCCAATTGTCTGAAAAACAGTTCCGGGATTCAAGTTCCGCTATTTCCGCGGCGGAAAGTTTTCTGTATTTCTGCATCGTGAGTAAGAGTTGAGAAATCGCACAAAGATATTTTTTTTATGCGATAACGGCAATTTGACGCAACATTTTTTGGATAACAACGTCTATTATGTGTACCTTTGAATGCTTGTCAGCAAAAGAATGCGTTTATTGTTTTTATGAGTATGTATATGAAAAAAATTATTCCCCAGATTCTATTTTCTGCCGTGTTGCTTGTCGGAATGAGTTCATGCTTGAAATCCTCTTTCGAGGAGGATCCGGTGCTTGGCGGCAAGCAGATATACAACTATGCGGCTAATCAGAATACCATGTCGCTCGATGCGGTAAGTGCTGCATTCCGCCTGAATATCATCCTGACAGAGGCGAAAAGTGCCGGGGTGACCGATCTCGACGGACTGAAAGAGTTGACCCTGACCTTGTCCGAGAATACGAAGATCAATTTGTGGAACCGTCTGTTGGGTTCGTCCGTGACGATAGAATCCCCGTCGGCGGGTGTCTATGAACTCGATTTCTCCGATACCTCATTCAGCTACGGGAACCGGGAAGGGACGATCCGGATCAGTACCGGGGGGAAACTGCTCGACGAACTGGGCGATAGCGACGGCTGGAATATCTCTTTCAAGGAGGGGGAGCCGTTCGAATATTATACGACGAGCGAGACGCTGCGGGTGGAAAACGGCAATTTCGCCATTTTCAAACGTTCAGATCGCTCGTGGCAGATTTCCGTGATGGAATATGCGGCCCGTTATGTCTACTCATCGGCGAATGAAGGGGTTTTGTCGGCGTGGGACGGCGATTTCGTCGTTTCGCAGAGCGGTGGTTCGTCCTTTACGTATGATGATTGCAACAAGTCGGAGTTCCTGTTGTGGGGATTTTCGGCTGGGTCGACCTATTTTGGAGGTGCGGGGATGACCTATCAGATAGAGGAAGATACCCCGTTGTGTTATTCGCTTCCGTGCGGTCAGGTGACAAGCGGCAAGGTGAAGGCAGCGTTCGATTTTAACGTGGCAATCGATACGGAGACTTATCCTTCGCGTGAGGTGGAAGTGGAGTGGCAGAAAGGCGCCGGATCGTGCACCGTAAGCGTGTGTGTGTATTACAACGGTCTCTCACAGGTGCAGTAACCGGAATCGAATCCCCGTAACCGATGTTACAAAGGCGGCAGAATCGATGATTTTACCGCCTTTTTATTTTGCCGGGCCATTGTGATATTCCGAAAAAAATGCAGATATTTGCGTCTTGAATTGTGTAGCACAAATTTATATTTGAAGATGTCGAACGAAAAACGAACCCGGATTGTCGATTTGCTCAGGTCCACCGATGTGGATCGGGAGGTCGTGGTCAAGGGATGGGTACGGACCAAAAGAGGAAATAAAAATGTGGCTTTCGTGGCCATGAACGATGGCTCAACGATAAACAATATTCAGGTAGTGGTCGATGTGGCTGCTTTCGATGGGGAACTGCTTCGCAAAATTACCACCGGGGCCTGCCTTCGGGTAACGGGGACGTTGGTGAAGTCGCTCGGTTCAGGTCAGCCCGTGGAGGTACAGGCTCGCGAGATCGAGATTTACGGTGAAGCCGACCCGGAAAGCTATCCGTTGCAGAAGAAGGGGCATTCGCTCGAATTTTTACGCGAGATCGCCTATTTGCGTCCGCGGACCAATACGTTCGGTGCGGTGTTGCGCATTCGTCATGCCATGGCTTATGCCATTCACAAATATTTTAACGACCGTGGGTTTTACTATCTTCATACGCCGCTGATTACGGCATCCGATTGCGAGGGTGCCGGAGCGATGTTCAATGTGACGACACTCGATCTGAACAATGTTCCCAGGACGCCGGAAGGGGAAGTTGACTACGCACAGGACTTTTTCGGAAAACCGTGTAATCTGACCGTATCCGGACAACTCGAAGGGGAACTCGGGGCGTTGGCTTTGTCGCAGATCTACACGTTCGGTCCTACGTTCCGGGCGGAAAACTCGAACACCCCCCGGCATTTGGCCGAATTCTGGATGGTGGAACCCGAGGTGGCTTTCAATGATCTGGAGGACAACATGGAACTAGCCGAGGACTTTTTGAAATACCTCGTCCGGTATGCGTTGGAACATTGTCAGGACGATCTGCAATTCCTGAACAAGATGTTCGACGAAGGTCTTCTGGAACGCCTGAAGTTTATTACGGACAACGATTTTGTCCGGTTGGACTACACAGAGGGAGTGAAAATCCTGCAAGAGAGCGGTGAAAAGTTCGAGTTCCCGTGCGACTGGGGTTGCGACCTGCAGAGCGAACACGAACGTTATCTGGTAGAGAGACATTTCAAGAAGCCGGTTATCCTGATCAACTACCCCAAGGATATCAAGGCATTTTATATGAAACAGAACGATGATGGACGGACGGTGCGTGCGATGGACGTGTTGTTTCCGAAGATCGGAGAGATTATCGGGGGATCGGAACGTGAAGCCGATTATGCGAAACTGAACGCCCGGGTCGAAGAGTTGGGTATGAACAAGGAGAGTATCTGGTGGTATCTGGATACCCGTCGGTTCGGTTCGGCGCCGCACAGCGGATTCGGTTTGGGTTTCGAGCGTTTGCTGTTGTTCGTGACGGGTATGGCCAATATCCGTGATGTGATCCCGTTCCCCAGGACCCCAAAGAACGCCGAGTTTTAGAGACCGGAGTGGAAGAACGACGACTCGTTTCGAGTCGGGACGACTGACTGACCCGATATTGATGAATGAAGACCGCTTGCGATTGTAGAATTTAAAAGGGTCGATTATGTCGAGTATTGCACAAAAACAGGTTCAGAGACAATTACAGAAACTTTCTCCGCAACAGATACAGATGATCAAGTTGCTCGAGTTGCCGGCCATGCAGCTGGAACAACGGGTGAAACAGGAGATCGAGGAAAATCCTGTACTCGAGGAGGAGTTGAAGGAGGACAAGGGTGACGAGGAGAACGAACCGAAAGAGATATCGGTCGAAGAGTATTTGAAAGAAGACGACACCCCGGCTTATAAGGCACATGCCAACAACTATTCGAGAGATGACCGCCAACGGCCGGTCTATTTGTCGGAAGGCCGTACGTTGCAGGAGTATCTGGAAGAACAACTCGGTTTCAAGTCCCTCTCCCCGCGCGAAATGACGATTGCCCGCTATCTGGTGGGCAGTATCGATGAGGACGGGTATTTGCGGCGTGATCTGACTTCCATATCCGACGATCTGGCTTTCGGTATGGGTATGGAGGTGAGTGTGGAGGAGTTGGAGAGGGTTCTGAAGGTGATTCAGGAACTGGAACCGGTTGGAGTAGGGGCGAGGAATCTACAGGAGTGCCTTTTGTTGCAACTTTCGTCATCCGATACTCCGACGCGTTCGCAATGGTTGGCCAAACGGATCTTGACCTCCTATTTCGACGAATTCACGAAAAAACATTACGAAAAGTTGATGGGACGACTCGGTGTGGGTGAGGAGGAGTTTCGCGGAGCGATCGACGAAATTCGGCGACTGACCCCGAAACCGAGCAATCTGTACAACGGCGGTGGCAGCGAAGCAACCCCATATATCATGCCCGATTTTATTCTCGACTGTCAGAACGGACAGTTCCAGTTGTCGCTTACTTCGTACAATATCCCCGATATCAAAATCAATCGACGGTATGTGGAGATGATTCGGGAAATGGCGGGGGGAGACGCGTCGGTCAAGAGTGAGAGCGATCGGGAAGTGTTGCAGTTTGTCAAGAACAAGATCGATTCGGCCAAGTGGTTCATTTCGGCGATCAAGCAGCGCCGGGATACGCTCATGCATACCATGCAGGAGATTCTGGATTATCAGCGTGAGTTTTTTTACGATGGCAATCAGAGCAAACTTCGGCCGATGATTTTGAAGGATATTGCCGATCGGACAGGTCTCGATGTGTCGACCATATCGCGTGTGGTGAACAGCAAGTATATCCAGACGCATTTTGGGATCATACCGCTCAAGAGGCTATTTTCGGAGGCGATGCAGACCGATAGCGGTGAAGAGGTTTCGTCGTATGAGATCAAGAATATCCTTTCGGACTGCATTTCGAAGGAGGATAAACGACGACCGTTGACGGACGAGGCATTGATGGATATTCTCAACGGGATGGGCTATCATATTGCACGTCGTACGGTAGCCAAATACAGGGAGATGTTGGGGATACCGGTAGCTCGTTTGCGAAAACAGTTGTGAGTCGAGGGACGATTCGGCCCCATCGATACGGACGTGCGACGGAGAGGGGATCGCAATGTCGAACGTTAAGAATGGAAACATGACGAAGAAACCTGTGGCGTATTATCTGAGCCGGGTGTTGTCGTATGCGATGCATCCGTTTCTGTTGCCATTGTATGCTGTTTTGCTGTTGTTCGAGACCCGGTTGATTCCGGTATACGTGGCCGACGGCATGAAACACTATCTGTTGGGACTGGTGGTATTGAATACGCTATTGATCCCTGCTGTTGCCGTCGGGTTAATGCGACTGTTCAGGTTGATTCCTGACCTGTCGTTGTCGAGGCGTCGGGATCGGATCCCCGTGCTTTTTATCGTTGCTCTTTGTGATGGAATATGCGGATGGTTGTTGAAAGATGTCGAAGGGGTGTTTCTTTTGCGTAAATTCGTTTTTGCGGCGATGGGGTGTGCAATATTCGCGTTCGGGGTGAATCTGCATTGGCAGGTGAGCCTGCACATGACAGCGGCGGGAGGAATGGTGGGTGTGCTGATGATTTTGCTTTTCGGCGGGTTCGACCTGTTGTCGATCCCGTTCTGCCTGACGGTCCTGCTATCGGGTGCGCTCGCATCGGCCCGACTCTATCTTGGGAAACATTCTCCCGCACAGACGGCAGTAGGATTCTTTGGTGGTATGGTCGTTTCGGTAGCGGTCATGCTTTTCCTGTGATTTTCATAACTTGTTTTGCAGAGGTCTCCAGCGAGGTTTTTCCACTTACACATGGGGTTTCAGGTAACTTTTCGGAACAATTATTTTGTCCCGAAAGATTCCGATTTTGACGAAATAGTCGTATTTTTGGAACCCGATACACAAACAGATTGTCTATGGAACAAAATCAAACCCAAAATTCATTGCCCGAGAACGCATATCGCGAACTTCGTCCGGGCGAAGAGTACAAACCGTTGATGCCGGCCGAAAGCAAACCCCGGGAGGTGACGCCTTATTCCGTGTCGTTCGGTATCCTGATGGCCATCATATTTTCTGCCGCTGCGGCATATCTGGGTCTGAAAGTGGGCCAGGTATTCGAAGCCGCCATACCGATTGCCATTATCGCTGTCGGTGTCGGTTCGATCAGCGGGAAGAAAAACATGCTCGGCCAGAATGTGATTATACAGTCTATCGGAGCCAGTTCGGGAGTAATTGTGGCCGGAGCGATCTTTACGCTGCCGGCACTCTACATATTGGGACTCGAGGCCCAATTTTATCAGATTTTCCTCTCTTCGCTTTTCGGCGGCCTCCTCGGTATCGTTTTGCTGATCCCTTTCCGAAAATATTTTGTGAAAGACATGCATGGGAAATACCCTTTCCCCGAGGCTACGGCCACAACCGAAGTACTGGTGTCCGGTGAGAAAAAGGGTAATCAGGCTAAAGTTTTGGCGATCAGTGGTTTGGTCGGAGGTCTATATGATTTTGTGGTCAGCACGTTCGGCTGGTGGACCGAATCGATTTCCACACGGGTTGCCGAATGGGGTACGGTGATGGCCGACAAGTTGAAACTGGTCTTCAAAATCAATACGGGTGCGGCGGTGCTTGGTCTCGGATATATCGTAGGCTTGAAATATGCAGCCTTTATTTGTGCCGGATCTTTTCTTGTTTGGTTTGTATTGATTCCGTTCCTGAGCTATTTTGCCGGTGGACAGACGATACCTATAGGTGAGGGTGTGACAACGCTTCTGGCCGACATGTCACCCGAGGAGATATTCCAGAATTATGCCCGTCATATCGGTATCGGCGGTATCGCAATGGCAGGAATCATCGGCATTATCCGTTCGTCTGGCATCATCCGACAGGCACTTGGTCTGGCAGTTTCTGAACTTAAAGGCAAGCGAGGCGGAGAATCGACCGAACGCACGCAGCGGGACATCCCGATGAAAACCATCTTGAGCGTACTGATCGCCACGTTGATTACGACGCTCGTATTTTTCCAGTTTGGGGTGTTGCACAACTGGTTGCATACGGTAATCGCCGTATTGATCGTCTTTGTCATATCGTTTCTCTTTACGACAGTGGCAGCCAATGCCATTGCCATTGTGGGTACGAATCCCGTATCGGGCATGACGTTGATGACATTGATTCTCACTTCGCTGATTCTGGTAAGTGCCGGCTTGAGCGGGACGAGCGGCATGACGGCTGCGATGATTATCGGAGGTGTCGTGTGTACGGCGCTGTCCATGGCCGGGGGGTTTATTACCGATCTGAAAATCGGATACTGGCTCGGGACTACACCCTCCAAGCAGGAGGGATGGAAATTCCTCGGAACGGCCGTTTCCGCAGCTACGGTAGCCGGGGTAATGATCGTGCTCAACAAAACGTATGGATTTACGGGTGAAGGCGCTCTGGTTGCTCCGCAGGCCAATGCAATGGCGGCGGTAATCAGACCTTTGATGGAGGGCGGTACGACTCCCTGGATGCTGTATGGGGCAGGAGCCGTATTGGCGTTGATTCTGACCATGATCGGTGTGCCTGCATTGGCGTTTGCTTTGGGAATGTTCATTCCGTTGGAACTGAATACACCGTTGCTGGTGGGAGGTTTGATAAGCTGGTATGTATCGACTCGCTCCAAAGAGGCGGACAAAAACAAGGCCCGTCATGACCGCGGTACGTTGATCGCATCCGGATTCATTGCCGGTGGTGCGTTGATGGGGGTGGTCAGCGCCCTGTTGAAATACCTCGGTGTGGAGGCGTTTGCCGCAAGTTGGAATACGTCCACCGGGGCGGAACTTCTTGCTCTGCTGGTTTATGTCATCCTGATCGGCTATTTCGTATGGGATTCGATGCGTGGAAGCAATAAGGAATATAAACAATAAACCGGTTGGAATTATGGAACTGAAAGAGCGATTTTTGAAATACGTGTCGTTCGATACGCAGAGCGACGAGAACAGTGAAAGTTTTCCTTCGACCGACAAGCAGTTGGTGTTGCTGGATTATCTGGCCGGCGAGATGCGCGAACTCGGTTTTACGGAGTTGGAGCGTGACGACCACGGATATGTCATGGGTTCGGTCCCGGCCACTGAGGGTTTCGAGGACAAGCCGGTGATCGGATTCATCTCGCATGTGGATACAAGTCCCGACATGAACGGTGCAGATATCCATCCGCAGATTATCGAGCAGTATGATGGCGGCGACATCCGGTTGAACGATGCCCTGGTGATGTCGGTTGCCGATTTTCCTGAGTTGGCCTTTTACGCGGGGCATACCTTGATTACGACCGACGGGACTTCGCTATTGGGGGCGGATGACAAGGCCGGTATTGCCGAAATCATGACTGCAGCCGAATACTTCCTTTCCCATCCCGAGATCCCTCACGGCAAAATCCGTGTCGGTTTTACCCCTGACGAGGAGATCGGGCGCGGGGTCGATTATTTCGACGTGGGACGTTTCGGTGCCCGTTTTGCCTATACCGTCGATGGGGGTTTTGAAGGCGAACTGGAATATGAGAATTTCAACGCGGCCAGCGCCAAACTCGTCATTCAGGGACGCAATATCCATCCGGGTTATGCAAAGGATAAGATGATCAATGCGTTGCAGGTCGCCTGCGAGGTCAATGCGATGTTGCCGGCGGTTCAGCGGCCCGAACATACCGAGGGTTACGAAGGCTTTTATCACTTGGTCGGAATCGGCGGCGGGGTCGAAAGTGCCGAGATGAATTACATTATCCGCGATCATTCGCGTGTGAAATTCGAAGCCAAGAAACATTTTATCTCCGATGTTGTTGCATTCCTGAATGCGAAATATGGTGAGCAGGTTATTACTTTGACGCTCAAAGACCAGTATTACAACATGCGCGAGATGGTGGAGCCTTATCCCGAGGTGATCGACAAAGCGATCGAGGCGATGAAACAGGCTGGTGTAGAACCGATAGTCCGACCTATCCGTGGAGGGACGGATGGTTCACGCCTTTCGTATATGGGGCTTCCGTGTCCGAACCTGTTTACGGGGGGAATGAACTTCCACGGGAAATACGAGTATTGTTCGTTGGATACGATGAGCCGGGCCGTGGAGACGATCGTCAATCTTGTAAAACTTTGGGCTGAATAACCCTTCCCCGGGGTACTGGACCGAATGGAATGTCCGGCAGGTGATCCCGCGTGCGGACGAATGCGGGAAATACGATGTCGTAAGCCGGATGCCGGTATGGGAGACCCTGGTGTTTCGTTGTGCCCGGGAGTACTCGTAGCGAACCGGAATGGATAAGTAGAATGATATAAACATATAAGGAGCAAGAGAAAGAAAAGTAAGATGAAGAAGTTTTTGTTGTGTGTATTGTTTTTCCTGCCGTTTAACTTGTTTGGGCAGCCCAATGAAAAGAGCAGAAATAATCAGAAGGAGGAGTATCGGTTTACAGACGTGAAGGCTTTGGCCGCTACTCCGGTAAAGGATCAGAACAGCAGCGGCACGTGTTGGAGTTTTGCAGGGATCGCAATGATCGAAAGCGAGTTGCTTGCATCCGGCAAGGGGACATACGACCTGTCGGAGATGTGGATCGTAAGGCATTGCTATCATGAAAAAGCCATAAAGTTTGCCCGTATGCAGGGGAAGATCAATTTCGGCGGCGGGGGAGCTACGCATGATGTTTTCGATGCGATCCGCAAATACGGGATCGTTCCGGAGGAAGTATATACCGGATTGCAGTACGGGACAGACAAGCATCAGCACGGAGAGTTGGATGCCGTTTTGGCCGCTTATATGAATGCTGTTATAACCAATCCGAACAAAAGTGAGTTGTCGACGAAATGGCTCGACGGTTTCGATGCGATTCTCGATGCCTACTTGGGCGAGTTACCCGACACGTTCGTGTATGATGGGGTGGAATACACCCCCTTGAGTTTTGCCGAATCTTTGGGACTCGATATGGACGATTATGTCTCCTTTACCTCTTATACGCATCACCCGTTCTATACGAGGTTTGCGATCGAGGTGCCGGACAATTGGGCATGGGGACTCTCCTACAATGTGCCTCTCGAAGAGATGATGGCGTTGATCGAAGCATCTATCGAAGCCGGTCATACGGTTGAGTGGGCAGCTGATGTGAGTGAATCCGGGTTTAAATATCGGAAGAGTTATGCGGTGGTTCCCCGCATGCAAAGCGAATTCTTGAACAATACGGAAAAAGACAAGTGGGTGGCGCAGTCGGCGGAAAATCGCAGTATCGAAAAGAACCGGATCCCGGTCGAAGAGGCTGTAATAACGCAGGATATGCGACAAAAGGCCTTTGACAACTATCGGACTACCGATGATCACGGTATGCTCATTACGGGTATTGCGGTGGATCAGGAGGGCAATCGTTTTTATAAGGTGAAGAATTCGTGGGGTGAGGGGTCGTCTACCGCCGGCGGATACTTCTATGCATCGGCTCCCTATGTAGCCTACAAGACGATGAATATTGTTGTGAACAAGAGCGTTATACCCAAGGACCTGCGTAAAAAACTGGGATTGAAATAACCGGTTTCTCCGTTCGGACGGGGTCCCGTGGCAGGAAGGCCGTCTGATTCGGGCGGTGCATGCAGTTTGTGTCTTTGGACTTGGAGGATGTTGTCGTATGCCGAACGACGGGCCGGTATCCGAAGCGCTGAAGCCATGGCATGCAGGGAATACCGTACCTTGTGTATCCGACAGGCGGTATTACCGATAAATGGCGATGCGTGACTGTTGCAAGATTTCGTACCTTGCAACCGTTTCCGTTTGACCGGCCCGGAGATCGTTTCAACCGCCCGGTTGCATGCAGATCATGGAAAAGAGGAGGAAGAGAAGGAGAAGGGGCGCGCAGATGGGCGGGTCGTTGTCACGGAATGGATAAAAAGTAAAATTATGCGTTTATCGGATTTGCCGACCGGTGCGTCGGCTGTGATTATCAAGGTGCTCGGACATGGCGGTTTTCGACGCCGTATCATGGAGATGGGGTTCGTGCGGGGCAAGGAAGTGACCGTACTGTTGAATGCTCCGTTGAAAGATCCGATAAAATACAAGGTGATGGGATATGAGGTCTCGTTGCGTCGCAGCGAGGCTTCCATGATCGAAGTGATGACCGAGGAGGAGGCCCGGACCCATCTTGAGGAGTTGCGTTCATGCGGAACGGTCGTTTCGGATTGCGTGGAAGATGCGATTACCTCACGATCGAAAGTGATTAATATCGCTTTGGTAGGCAATCCCAACAGTGGAAAGACCTCGTTGTTCAATGCATTGTCGGGCGGTCACGAACATGTCGGCAATTACGGCGGAGTGACGGTGGATGCCAAATGCGGAAAATTCAAATACGGCGATTATCATTTCAATATTACCGATCTTCCGGGAACATATGCCTTGTCACCATACTCCCCGGAGGAGATGTACGTCCGCAAGCACTTGATGGAAGAGATGCCGGATGTGGTCCTCAATGCGGTTGTGGCGTCCAATCTCGAACGGAATTTGTATCTTACGACGGAACTCATCGACATCAATCCGAAAATGGTGATTGCGCTGAACATGTACGATGAACTGCTTGCCAGCGGCGCAGCACTCGATTACGAACATTTGGGCGGTATGCTGGGAGTGCCGATGGTCCCGGTAGTCGCCCGTGACGGCCGCGGGCTTGACAAATTGCTCGACACGGTGATTGATGTTTACGAAAACCGCGACATGCGTGTACGGCACATCCATATTACACACTCCGCACCGATTGAAACCGAACTTGTTGCTTTGGCCGGCCGGATGAAAGAGTGCGACGACCTGCCGAAATCTTTCCCTCCACGGTATTGGGCGTTGAAATTGCTTGAGGGTGACAAGGAGGTGGAAAAAGTGCTGTCGTCGGTGGAGGGGTTCGATGAGTGGATCGAAAAACGCAATCGGGCCGTAGACCGAATCGAAAGGCAACTCGATGAGGATGTGGAAACCGCAGTCACTAACGAAAAATATGGATTTATTTCCGGGGCCCTCAAAGAGACTTATACACAAGGTCGTAAAGAGCGGATCCGTACGACTGAAATTCTCGATACGCTGGTGACACATCGATTGTTCGGTTTTCCGATCTTCCTGTTACTGATGTGGCTGATGTTTTGGGTTACATTTACACTCGGAACCTATCCGCAGGGGTGGTTGGAGGCTGGTATGGGTTGGTTTTCGGAAGTCGTGGGGAAGGCTTTGCCCGAGGGAGCGCTCAAGGATTTGCTCGTGGACGGCATCATCGGAGGCGTGGGGAGCGTACTTGTTTTCCTCCCGAATATCCTGATCCTGTATCTATGCATCTCATTTATGGAAGATTCGGGTTATATGGCGCGTGCAGCGTTCATTATGGACAAGGTAATGCACCGAATCGGATTGCATGGCAAGTCGTTCATCCCGTTGATTATGGGATTCGGTTGCAACGTACCGGCCATCATGGCTGCCCGGACCATCGAAAGCCGCAGCAGCCGGATCATCACAATTCTGATCAATCCTTTCATCTCATGCAGTGCCCGTTTGCCCGTTTACATCCTGTTGATCGGAACATTTTTCCCGTCTCATGCGGGATTGGTGCTGTTTTCGCTCTATTTGCTGGGAATTGTCGTGGCGGTTGTGACCGCGCGTGTCATGCGCAAGTTTATGTTTCGAACCGATGAGACCCCTTTCGTGATGGAACTTCCCCCGTACAGGATGCCCACTCTCAATGCTATATTGCGCCATGTGTGGGAAAAATGTGCCCAGTATCTCCAAAAAATCGGCGGAGTCATTCTTTTGGCCACGATCGTAATTTGGTTTTTGAGTTATTTTCCCAGACCGAAATACGAAATCCCCGACCGCCAGATATCCGTATCGACTGAAGTATGTGAGACACTCCGGACGGATGAAGCCGCCGGAGGGAAGGAGGAGTTTCGGGTAGAGTCGGGAGTCGGGATGGCAACCCCGGATCAGGCAATTCCCGAGACCGATTATGCCAACTCTTACCTGGGACATATCGGGCGTTTTTGCGAACCGGTGGTGAGACCGCTGGGATTGAACTGGAAGACGAGTGTGGCCTTATTGTCGGGGATGGCTGCGAAAGAGACGGTAGTAAGTACCCTCGGAGTCCTTTATCACGATACCGATGATCCCGGTGATGCCGATAGCATGCAAGAGTCGGATGGAGCGAATTCGGCTTTATCGGCGATTCTGAAGGCATCCGGGGATTTCGATGCCCGTTCGGCAGCTGCATTGTTGGTATTCGTGTTGCTCTATTTTCCGTGTATTGCTACGCTCGGGGCCATCTCCAACGAAACGGGAAGTTGGCGGTGGGCTGCAGGATCGATGGTTTACAATACGACGGTTGCATGGGTCCTGGCTTTTGCTGTCTATCATTTGGTCGGATTGTTCGTATAAATGCGATGCAGGATATAATTGTTTATTTGGTTGGAGTGGTTGTTCTAGCGGTGATTGTCCGTCGGGTTTGGCGTCGTCGTTTTTCGCCCGGTTGCGGTTGCGGGTGCCAGGGATGCGGCACAGGGAACCATGGACAAAACGGCACGGGAGCGTGTCCGTATCAAACGGATCGATCCAACCAGAAAACCGTAATAGGGAAGAGACGGTGAGTTTGTATTGCTATGTCGAGGAGTTGCAGACAGTGTCCGCTATAGCGCCCGATTGGCAGCCTCGGTGTGCCGGGTGACCGGTATGGCAGAAATGATATTCCTTGTCGAGCCGCATGACGACAACAGGGCCCGTCGCAATCCGACGGGCCCTGTTGTCGTTTTGTGGAGGCGGAGGGAGTCGAACCCTCGTCCATACAAGGAACCCCAAAGCTTTCTACACGTTTAGCCGACCGTTTGATCCTTCTATCCACACCCGGCAGGCGGCAGCCTAATGCGGATCCCAGCCCGTATATTTCACCGAGACATCCGGGCGGCTGTCACGGCTATCTTCTCAAGAATGATATCCCGATGCCGAAAGTTCGAGAAGCGGGAACCCCGGCGGGATACTCGTCCCCGCACCTCCTTGGATGCAGGGATTAAGCCGATCTACCTGGTAGATTAGGCAGCGAGTGCGTAGCTATTATTGCCAGTTAATTTTCGAGTGTTGATATTTACGAGCCACCACACAATGCTCGACGTGCTTACTCCCGGACTCTGCCTGCTGTCAAAACCGGTCGCCCCCGGGGGATTCTACCTCTCTCCTGCATGGGGAGAGGGAAATCGAATTGCAAAGATAGTGCAAAAAATCACTTGTTCAGGATGTGAGCGTTGATTTTTTCCACTTCGGCTGCAAATTTGTCGATGACGGTCACTTCGATTCCGGCATTGCGGAGGATCTCCGTCGACCTGCATTTTACAAAACAGTCGGGTTCGGCTCGTGCATATACGACCCGCCCGATGCCATAACGAAGAATCAGTTGGAAGCAGCTGACCGGTTTCGATGCCCTTGTGGAACAAGGTTCCATGGAGGTGTATATCGAAGCGTCTTGGAGTGAGACCCCGGCGCGGATTGCCTTTGCGATGGCTTCCTCTTCGGCGTGATTGGTGGGGGATGTTTCGTGCGTGTAGCCTTTGAATACCTCTCCTTCCACGCTTACCAACACACAACCTACTGCATAAGCCGTGTGGCATTTGATGCATTTACGACTTTCATCCACTGCCTGCCGCAAAAAGAACTCATCCTGTCCACGCCGTATGTCGTAATGGTATACGGTCATGCGACCTACGTTCCGGACGGTTTTCAGCGCCGTCCCTTCGAATGGCAGGCAACCGAAACAGGGAAGGTGAGGAGCTTTAGAATCGTCGACTCGAAAGGGAGCGACAGCCATACGGAATTCATCGATGGCATTTTCAGCCATGAACATTCCGATGGTACGTGCTCCGCCTTCTACCAGCAGGTTCCGGATGCCCCGTTCGGCCAGTACATGGCGGATCGAATGGGCCGTAATTCTGGGCAAAGTGATGACCTCTGCTTTCCGAGCCAGCCGTGCGACCGCCTCGGCTGGAGCACCGTCGCACGTAATAACGATTTTTGGAGCCTCTGCGCCCACTGTAAAAAAACGCAGGTGCTCGTCGAGTTGTGCGCTTCCTGACACGACGATCTTGACGAGTTCTTCGGGTAATCCTGCTTCGAGTCGTTGCCGACGAGCTTCAGGTGTCTTGATCCGAAGTGAAGGATCATCTCGCCGTAATGTTTCGGCTCCTACCAGAATGGCGTCACAACGGGCTCGCAGGGCATATACCTCCTCCCAGTCTTCGGGGCCGGAAAGCACCAGCCTTCGGGGAGATGTGTCGTCTAAACAGCCGTCGTTCGACACGGCAACAGATACGATTGTTTTCATCGATTCAGTTCTATGAGTGTTACTTCCGGCCGTGTGCCGATTCGGAGAGGAAAGAGCACACAACCGATGCCGTCATTGATATAGAGATAGCGCCCTCCGGCCTCGTAAAGCCCGCTCCACCGTTTATAAAAAAATCGGGCGGGAGAGAGGCGGACGGAACCCAGTGTCAATTTCATCTGCATACTGTGGACATGCCCCGAAAGAGTCAGGTCACCCCTGCCGCTTTCCAAAATCGCGTCCCATGTCTGGGGAGCATGGGAAAGGACGATGTGGTATCTCTCTTTTGAAACCGTACACAGAACGGTATCGATCATGTGTTTGTCGGTAACCGGTTTATGGCTCCTTTTTTCCAACTCCTTGGGGAATGAGAGTCCTGTAATGGCAATCGTATCGGAACCGATCCCGATACAGGTCGTTTGGTCGATGAGAGGCTTCCATCCCATCTCCTCCTGTTTCTCAATCACACAATGAAAACTGTCTTCCCGTGACAAGGCAGAGGTGTCGCGGAGATAGATCCCCGTGTCGTGGTTGCCTGCTACGGCAAAAACCCCATGGCGACTCTCGATGCGCGAAAGTTCCTGCACCAAATCCGAATCGAGTTCGTCGGCATTGTAATTGACCAAATCTCCGCAATTGATCACTATGTCGGCATCGAGTGAGTTGAGCGTATCGACCAGTTTGTGCAACATGCGTTTCCTGTCGGGAAGTGTCCCGACATGCAGGTCGGAGAAGAGGGCGATGCGGAAACCGTCAAATGTTGCGGGAAGCCGATCCGAAGAGAGTGTGACCCGTTCGATTCGGATTTCCCTTACCCCGCGTGTCATTCCGCAGAGCGTAATGATCCCGCTTGCCGCAATGATGGTGAGTCCGGCGATGCCCCACCAGCGAGTGGTGGCAACAAATCGGTTCAGCAATCGGATGATTGTCCACAGGACAAGCCCGCCGGTATTGAACAGGAATAGGAGAATCAGGTACCCGATGGCCTGTTTGAGCGGAGCTGCAAGCCGGCCGAAACAACATGTTGCACTGATAAGCAGCAGGGACAACATACTTTCGAAAACGATGTACAGGATCCGTACGGTTCTGGAGGAAACATATCTGACACTTTTATCGTACAGGTGAATAACCAGTAGTGCCGTAAGGACGATCAGAGGAACGAACAGTTTGATGAACATCGGTTGTGTCTTTCATGAGTAATATGTACGGGGTCGCACAGGACAAAGATAGTGAAAGGCAGGCGCAGAGACAAACGAAAACAACGTTTTCATGTTTTGGCTGTGCCGAACCGCATCCTGTCTCCGGTTAAGATTGTAACCTCCGTACCCATGCAAATCATGTCCGATCGATTTACTCTTTGTCGATCGAGGACCTTTGTTGTGCGTAATATCTTGCTTTCCAACATGCTGTTATCGACCCTGAATAAGAGGTCCTATTATGTGTCAAGGGAGAGAGGATTCGAACGTAAAAGGCTGTTTCTTGTTTTAATAACGTTTCCCGAGATAGAGTTCCGTCAGTCGTGAAACGGCATAGTCAGATATCTGTTCCTCACGCAGGCGGATACATCCAGGAATGTCGGGAAGGGAATTTGTCTCGATGCGATAAAAAACGGCATGAATAAGTTGGTGCGATAACTGATGCCGTGGCATGACGATTCGACGGGATATACGAAAGTTGTCCATCTGAGTCATTATCTTTGTCAGATACGGGTGGAGTCGTATTTCATCCGTCTCAACGGGAGTGGAGGTCTCGATTAACGGAAATTCGTAAAGTCCCTGCCATATGTCCTTTCCCTGACGTCGATACAGTAGGGTGTTCCCATCGGCAACAATGTGGAGATAATTGAAATATCGTGTCCGAATATTTATCCGCCCTTTTTTTACCGGTCGTTCCGCCACATTGCCGGCTGCATGCGCGAGGCATTTGCCTTCCAAAGGACAACTTTCACAGGTCGGAGCCGAAGGGGTGCATCGAAGAGCCCCGAAATCCATGATTGCCTGATTGTGGAGAGCCGGTTTTGTCGGATCGAGCAGCGATTGAGCCAAGCTTACGATTGTCTTGTGCCCTTTTGTCGAGTCTATGGGCAGATCCAGATCGAACAATCGCGATATCACACGATACACATTCCCGTCTACAACCGCAATCGGAAGACCGTAGGCAAACGAAGCGATAGCTGCCGCAGTATATTCGCCGATTCCCGGCAACGAACGGATGTCTGTGTGATCGACAGGGAATTTCCCGTCAAACCGATCGACTATTTCTCTGGCTGCAGCCAGCAAATGACGGGCACGGCTGTAATATCCCAGACCTTGCCAGTATTTGAGTACTTCATCCTCACCGGCATGAGCCAGTGTCTCCACATCAGGGAAACGGGCGACAAAACGGAGATAATACTCTTTACCTTGCACAACCCGTGTTTGTTGGAGAATTGTTTCCGATATCCAGATCAGGTAGGGATTCCGGGTTTGGCGCCATGGGAGGTCCCGACCGTACATACGGTACCATTCGACGAGTATGTCACTGATGTCGTACACCGTATTCCGCTATTTCAATCTGTATTTCTGGAAGTGGGGGACGACCCGTTTCAGGTAATAGATGATAGAGATGATTGATAAGATACCTCCGAAAAGATAGGCGCCCGACAGAGAGTGATGTTCGCCGATGATGCCGCCCAGAATTAATCCGAGTCCGATACCCACATCCCACGAAGTCAAATATGTGGATGTGGCGGTTCCTCGTTTGTTGTGAGGAGCCATATTG
>CASDWR010000095.1 GCA_949284665.1 uncultured Rikenellaceae bacterium
ATGGATTTTACGCTCTTACCATTTGGAGGTAAATAAACTGCGTGTCCAGTCCCAAACATTGTTGGAAGAAGCTTTAGATGAAGAATTGTATAGGTCTATAATGCATCGGACATGGGAACTTTTAGAGCAAGGTTTCCTTAGGCCATTTGAAAGTTGGGGTGGAAGAAGAGAAGATAAGACAATCGGTATAAAAGTACTGGTTCCGGAATACAGAGAGTATTATAGAAAGTGCAAAACGGATGAAGAGTGGATCCAATATACACAACGAGCGCACTTCAATTATCATTTTGCCGGAATGAATTTTGAACGGTTGGATTCGATTTTTTCGTTGAAATTGGCTGCCAACAAGATAGACGTTCCGTACATATTGGAAAAAGTCGATTATAAAACGGGCGGAGTGGTGGAGTCCTCCGGAGCACATTCCAAAAGCCGACGATACGGCTTGTCGACGGAAGTGATACCATTGGGTATCGATGACAAGGATGCATTGGTGGCCAGATTCGATGATTCGTATTTTGCCATTTTCATACAAATGCGACGGCTTATAATCGTGTCGCTCGCAATCGTGTCGCTGTTGTCGTGGATTCTGTTTTACCTTTTCCGGACAATTGTTTTCCAACGCAAACTGTCGAAAATGCGAGAAGAATTTGTCCATTGCGTCATTCACGAAGTTAGAAATCCGGTCGTATATATCAAGAATATGTTGCGAGTGTTGAAAGTCCCCGACAATCAGCAATGTTATATCGATAATGGAATTCAGGCGATCAATGGCTTGAACGAACAGGTCGATGAGATGCTGGTGGTCGTTTCACAAAATGCGATCGAGGTCAACCCTATCCCGACCGATTTGAAGAAGGAGATCACATTGATCGTCGAGGTTTGCCAACTGAACAACAATTTGGCCGATGATACGGTAACCATCAGGTACGATATAGCCGAACCGACCATCAATATCGATGCGAGATATTTGCGCGGTGCAATCAAGAATCTGGTGGAGAATGCGATCAAGTATACGCAAATCGATCCGCATATTGAAGTACATTGTTACAAAAACGACAATCAGTTGTACGTCAGCGTAAAAGATAACGGAATAGGAATTCCTAAAGAATATCTGAATTCAATATTTACGAAAAATTTCAGAGTCCCGGCTCATAAGAAATTACGTCCCTATGGTTTCGGTCTTGGGTTAAGTTACGTCAAGATGGCGGTCGAGGCTCATGGTGGTAGAATAACTGTCGATAGTGTCCCCGGAAAAGGTAGTGTGTTTACCATTATTCTTCCTTTATAAATAACATTGTTTTTATGAAGTACACTCTTTTGTATGTCGAGGATGATCGCA
Organism: uncultured Rikenellaceae bacterium; assembly: GCA_949284665.1. GTDB lineage: Bacteria > Bacteroidota > Bacteroidia > Bacteroidales > Rikenellaceae > Tidjanibacter. Next base: position 1,340 of record CASDWR010000095.1, read on the forward strand.
AGTTGGCGGAATTGAACATCGAGTATTTTATGGAGAACGGATTCAGCGTGACCTATGCTGAAAACGGGGAGGTTGCTTTGCAAAAGTATGAGCGATGTGCACCCGATATTATTTTGCTGGATATCATCATGGCCGGGAAATATAACGGACTGGATGTGGCGAAAGAGATTCGGCAAAAGGATACGCACACTCCGATATTGTTTTTATCTTCCCTGTCGCAGTCGGCCGATGTGGTGAAGGGGTTGAATCTGGGAGCGAATGATTATATCCGCAAGGATGTGGACCGGGAAGAAATTCTGACTCGATTGCAAGTGACATTACGAAATTACTCGAAACCGCAATCGGAGATTTCAATCACTCCAGATACGGTTTTGCATGTCAATAACAGGTCTGTGACCTGCTGTGGTGAGACGGTCCAGATGAGTTTCAGACAATGCGATTTGTTGCGTTTTCTGGCATCGCATGTGAACGAGTTGCATACGCGTGATATGATAACCGATACCATTTGGGGCGGAAATCTCTTGTCGGATACATATTTGAGCAAGTCGTTGTCGTTCCTGCGGCGAGTTTTGAGCAAAGACAAAGCGATCGAGATCGTGTCACAACGTGGTAATGGCGTTATTTTTTCGGTAAAAGGGTGTGAGTGGCCCGATCCGCGGAATCGTGTTTACGGATGCAGTACCGCTCCGAAAGGCATGAAACATTTTTGACCGGTCCGATGAGATATTGTACGGCGCCCATATCGGGCGCCGTATTTTTTCCCTTGGTTTGAACTTTGGAGGTGCATGAACAATTCTTCACCCGGTTCCATCGTGTGTCATGGTCGCTTTTTAAAAGATGCATGTCTTCCTGATCAGTATGTCCTGTGGTACTTCCGGCGACGAGAAGCCTTTGACAAACCGATCGCCCGCATTACACGGTTGTAATACGGGCGATTTCAGGTCTTGGGGTCCTGACGTAATTCGGGAACGGATGATTGCGAGTCGTTGTTTCGACCCGACAGATCAATACTGTTCCTTTGAGTTGGGGAAATCTCCGTTTCTCACATCTTCGATGTAGTGCTGGAAAGCTCCGGTCATTACATCGTGCAACGAGGCGTAACGACGCAGGAAACGGGGGGAAAATTCATTCGTAATGCCTAACATGTCGTGAGCGACGAGGACCTGACCGTCCACACCACCTCCCGCACCGATGCCGATGATCGGGATGGATAATTCCGAGGCTACCCGGGTCGCCAGTTCGGCGGGGATTTTTTCGAGAACGATGGCAAAACAGCCTGCTTCTTCCAACAGATGTGCATCCCTGAGGAGTTTTTCCGCCTCTTCGGTCTCTTTTGCCCGTACGTTATAGGTTCCGTATTTGTGGATCGACTGTGGGGTAAGTCCCAGATGTCCCATTACGGGGATTCCGGCACAGAGGATGCGTTTTACGGAATCGATGATTTCTTCACCGCCTTCGATTTTGATAGCATCGGCTTCGGTCTCCTTCATGATTCGGACAGCGGAGTTGATAGCCTCTTTCGGATTTCCCTGATAGGTTCCGAAAGGCATATCCACGACTACCAAGGCACGTTTGGCACCACGAGTTACCGAGCGTGCATGATAAATCATCTGGTCGAGCGTGATGGGGACGGTTGTCTCGTATCCGGCCATGACGTTCGCAGCCGAATCGCCTACCAGTATGACATCGATGCCTGCAGCATCGAGTATGCGAGCCATCGAATAGTCGTACGAGGTGAGCATGGCTATTTTTTCATCCCGTTGTTTCATCTCCTTCAAGCGAAGTGTGGTGACGGCTCTTAAAGATCCTTGCGTTGACATGTTTTCATCGGTTAATGTTGCCGGGCAAAGTTAGGAGAGATTTTGATAAAAGACAAACGCAGCTCGAATAATTGTCGGAATGGTCGTGACGGATCGGCGAGGGAGGTCCTGCTGGGGAAATTGCATCCGATGGGATGTTGTCTGGGGAGGTACGACGAGACGATTGTCGTGCGCATGGGCAGACAAGAACAGGGATGTGCCGTGCAGCATTTGACGGCAATGCATTATTGTTTTGCGAACCGTCCGAAATATAGGTCGAGCAACTCTTTGGCGGCCACGAAGGAACTGATCCGGTCGTCGAGTACTTTTTGTTCGTAATCGCGTATGGCGGTTTCGATGGCGGGGTCGGTGTAAAAACTGCTCTTGAGTGTTTCGTTGATGCTTTCG
>CASDWR010000096.1 GCA_949284665.1 uncultured Rikenellaceae bacterium
GATTACGAAGCAGTTGCAGTCGGGAGTAAGAATAGGCCCTCCCACGCTCAGGGACTATGCCGTGGAACCGGTCGGTGTCGATAGCAATACGCCATCGCCGCGATATGTCGCCACGCGTTTCCCGTCTACGTCCACATCCACATAGATCATATTGGCTCCTCTTCGCTGAATGGCGAATTCGTTGAAGGCACATAACGATCCGGAAACTCGATCGCTGAATTTGCCTTCTACGTGCAACAGTGATCGGGAATCGATCGTGTAACGTTTCCTGACAATGGCATCGAGAGCCTCAGAAATACCGGCACGGGGAATGTTGGCCAAAAAACCGAGGTGACCCGAATTGATGCCGAGGATGGGAATTGCCGTGCCGTCGAGCAGCCTGACGGCCTCCAGAAAAGTCCCGTCTCCTCCATAGCTTATAACCATCGATTCTCTCGCTGTCACAGACGGGATTTCGGAATATCGTTTGCTGTCGGGAATAGCAATACCGTGACACTTCCCGATACGTTCGGCAAAAGGGCGATTCACCGTATAATCGAGTCCGTATTTCGAAAACAGTGCGAAGAGCATACGCAGTTCGTCGGGATTGTGATCGAAGTCCGGCCGAGAAAATAATATGATTCTCATGGTCGAATTGTCAAAATATATGAATAACTTTACGCCGCAAAAATAGCGAGTTTTTATGACAAAACTGAGTGTAAATATAAATAAGATCGCCGTGATTCGCAATTCGAGAGGCGGAAATCTTCCGGATGTGATAGCTGCAGCCCGAAACATAGAACGTTTCGGCGCTGAGGGTATTACGGTGCATCCGAGGCCCGATGGCCGCCATATCCGTTACGACGATGTCCGCGAACTCAAAAAGACACTGACAACGGAGTTCAATATCGAGGGCAACCCGATCGATTCTTTTACGGATCTCGTATCGGAGGTTATACCCACCCAGGTGACATTGGTCCCGGACGCACACGATGCGATCACTTCCAACGCAGGATGGAATGCCCTGAAGTATGCAGGTTTCCTGCAGGAAAAAGTTGTTTTGTTCCGGAAGTTGGGCATTCGGGTGTCGATTTTTGTCGATCCGGATGTGGCGATGGTGCGCGGTGCGGCCGATTGTGGTGCCGATCGGATCGAACTTTACACCGAGGGTTACGCCTCTGCCTATGCAAGCAATCGAGAAAAGGCAATTGCCCCGTATGTGTCGGCAGCGGAAGAGGCGGAGCGACTCGGGCTCGGAGTCAATGCCGGTCACGATTTGAATCTGGAGAATCTTCGCTATTTCATAGAACGCATCCCTTTTGTCAAGGAGGTATCCATTGGACATGCGCTTATTTCGGATGCGCTCTATTTCGGCCTGGAAAATACGGTACAGATGTATATGCGTCAGATTCATATTTGAATATCGAACCGGACAGGATTCCCATGTATCCCCGAAGAAAAGAGAAGGAGCTGCCGGGAATTTTGCCGATTCGGTAATCTGAAACAGAACATCAGGGAATACGCAAAATGGCAAAAACGGATAATATGGACAAACCTCTTTCATTGCCCATCTTCCGATGTATATCCGAAGTCGTGGATGCGAAGGGTGTGCGTGCTTTCGTGATAGGAGGGTATGTGCGCGATTACTATCTTCGACGACCTTGTACGGACATCGATGTGGTCGTTGCTGGGAATGGAGTCGAGATTGCCGAAGCATTGGGGAAGAAATTACACACACCCGTTTCGGTATTTAAGACATTCGGAACAGCCATGTTGCGTGCCGATGGCATGGAGGTCGAGTTTGTAGGGGCCAGGAAGGAGTCATATTCAAGGGAGTCAAGAAAACCGGCCGTGAGCGCTGGTTCGATCGAGGACGACCAACTCCGACGCGATTTTACGATCAATGCACTTGCATGGTCACTCAATGCCGCCGATTTCGGCATGCTGGTTGACCCTTTCAATGGCATGAAAGACCTTGATTCTTGCATTATCCGTACTCCATGCGACCCAGATGTGACTTTTTCGGACGATCCGTTGCGCATGATTCGAGGCATACGTTTCGCTGCCCAATTGGGGTTCGATATCGCTGTTGAGACATTCGATGCAATCGTCCGTAACAGCCATCGAATATCCATCGTATCGAAAGAGCGTATCATTGCTGAACTGAATAAGATAGTTGCTTCGCCCGTGCCTTCCATCGGATTCGATTTATTGGATCGGACCGGGTTGTTACCATTGATTTTCCCTGAACTCGCCAAACTTTAAGGTATCGAAAAAATTGGCAACAAAGCTCACAAGGACCATTTTTTGCATTCTTTGAAGGTGGTGGATAATGTGGCACGTAAAAGTGATGACCTGTGGTTGCGTTGGGCCGCTTTACTGCATGACATAGCCAAACCAGCCACCAAATCGTTCGACCCGAAAGCAGGGTGGACATTTCATGGCCATGAGGTACTTGGCTCGAAGATGGTACCAACCATTTTTCGCAATATGAAACTTCCGTTGAATGAAAAGATGAAATATGTACGGAAGCTCGTTTTTCTCCATTTGCGTCCGATAATTCTTTCGGAAGAGTGCGTGACGGATTCGGCAGTAAGACGGTTATTGTTCGAGGCGGGTGACGATATCGATGACTTGATGACTTTATGTGAGGCGGATATCACTTCCGGCGATGATGCGAAAGTGCGTCGTTATTTGAAAAATTTTGCCCTGGTGCGCCGCAAGTTGCGTGAAATAGAGGAAAAAGACCGGATACGCAACTTCCAGCCCCCGATTACGGGAGAGATCATCATGGAAACCTATGGCCTTGCCCCTTGTCGTCAGGTGGGAGAGATCAAGGCTGCAATCAAGGAGGCCATTCTGGACGGTACGATCGAAAACGATTATCAGCAGGCATTTGCCTTAATGGAGCGTCTGGCTGCCGATTTCGGCCTTCGGAAAAGAGAATAATGACGGAATGCGGATACGACAGAGGTGTACCCGGGATTCCGTGTTCGTTGCATAATTGAGCTCATCGGCTTTTCCCCGAATTTGTAGCTCTTTTGTCAGGACTCAGGGATGAATCTTTCGGGTCGCCAAAGCGATTCGAAGATGGGAAAATCCTGTTGGAATGGTTTTCTGTTACGTAAAGCCATATCGGAATCGTCGCTTCGGAATGGATGCTTTGGAAAATGCAATCGAATCAGTTTAAAAGAACGATATGAGAAAAGCGGAAAATCTCATCAAAAGATTTTCCGCTTTTTTGTACCGCGATGATCGAAGGCTGTATATTATTCTTCGGCGATATCTTCTTCCTTCATGTTGTGGAATACGTTGACTACGTCGTCATCCTCTTCCAACTTCTCGATCAGTTTCTCGATTCCTTCGCGCTGTTCGGGCGTTACTTCTTTCGTATCCATCGGAATGCGAACGAATTCTCCGCTCGTAATCTCCATGTCGTGTTCTTCGAGATAGGCTTGTATGGTTCCGTAGGCTTCGAATGTGCCGTAAATATTGATTTTCTCTTCGTCATCAACGAATACTTCATCCACATCACAGTCGATCAACTCCAATTCGAGTTCGTCGAGATCGATACCCTCTTTGAACGGGGTTTTGAAGACACATTTGTGCTCAAACATGAAACTGACGCTTCCCGATGTGCCGAGAGATCCGCCAAATTTGTTGAAATAACTCCGAACGTTGGCGACGGTACGGGTCGTATTGTCGGTAGCCGTTTCCACAATGATGGCGATACCGTGAGGACCATACCCTTCGTAGACCATCTCCTTATAATCGGCGGTATCCTTCGATATGGCTCGTTTGATGGCACGTTCGATATTTTCTTTCGGCATATTGGCGGCCTTGGCATTCTGAATCAGAACCCTCAATCGGGTATTCCCTCCAGGGTCTGGACCTCCTGCCTTAACAGCGATTTCGATCTCTTTTCCCAGTTTGGTAAATGTACGGGCCATGTTGCCCCAGCGTTTCAGTTTACGCGCTTTTCTGTATTCGAATGCCCTTCCCATAGATATGCGATTGTGTTAATCCGTTTGTTTCAGTGATGCAAAAGTATAATCTTTTTACATAATGGACAAAAAAATTCGTATTTTCGCACCGCCGATTCAAAAGTGAAAAATGATGAGAAGTGAAATGAATGATGCGATAGAGGAGGCTGTCGAAGTATTGAAAAAAGGCGGAATTATTTTGTATCCTACCGATACGGTATGGGGAATAGGGTGCGATGCAACGAATAGCGAAGCAGTGGCCCGCGTATACGAATTGAAGCGATCTGCCAATAAAAAGGGGATGATCGTGCTTGTAGATTCCGCAGATCGTGCGGCTCGTTATACGAACAAGGCTCCGGCCGTGGCCTGGGAGTTATTCGAATGTGCGGACCGGCCCCTGACGTTGATTTTGCCCGGTGCTGTCGGAGTAGCGCCGAATCTGATCCCTGAGGAGGGCAGTCTGGCTATTCGTATCCCTGACCATGAATTTTGTCGTCGCCTTGTGGTACGTTTAAGAGCTCCGCTGGTGTCTACATCGGCCAATGTGTCGGGTCATCCGACTCCTGAAGGATACGGAGATATCGAGCAGGAAATCGTCGATGGCGTGGATTATGCCGTGGATCGAAAGTGGGAAGGAGTCCCTACGGGCAAAGCATCTTCCATTATTGCCTTGGGCGAAAATGGTGAAGTGAAAATAGTTAGAAAGTAAAGTAATGATAGTTTCCTGTTATGGGGAAGATTTTGAAGACAGATATACAGATAAGGTTCGCGGATGTGGATTCGCTCGGACATGTGAATAATGCGAACATGCAGCATTATTTCGATCTGGGGAAAATGGACTTTTACAACAAGGTACTGGGACAATCGTTGGACTGGAAGCACGAAGCCATGGTGCTGGTTTCCATCCATATCGATTATCGTCAGCAAACACGCCTCGACGATCCCATCTATGTGGAGACAGCCATAGAGAAGATCGGGAACAAAAGCATGACATTCCTGCAACGCCTCTTTAATCGTTGTACCGGTAACATGCATGCCGAATGCCGTACGGTTGCCGTGGGATTCGACTATTTTCATCAGAAATCGATCGAACTGCTTCCTGTATGGCGCAAGGCCATGGAAGAATATCTGATCGGATAGCCCGATCCGATGAATATTGAAAGACATCGTCGGCCCCTCACTCACGTTGAACGGCATCGGATGTGTTGTCGTTATTCCTTGAATCCTTGTGCCCTGACGGCAATTTCGCCGCCATCGGGCGTTATCAGATATACACCGGTTTCCCGCTCGGTGATATGTCCTATGATGTCGATCCCCCCGATTTCCATGATTTTCCCCTGCTCGGCAAGCGGGACCGTAAATAGCAATTCATGGTCGTCACCGCCGTTGAGTGCCGCTACGACAGGATCTGCCTTCAACTCCTCGGCCATGGCATGGGTTTCGCGTGCAATTGGAATCCGTTCGAGATAGATTCGTGCTCCGCAATCGGAACTTTTGCACACCTGGCGAAGATCGGAAGCCAAGCCGTCCGAAAGATCGATCATCGAGGTAGGAACGAGGCCGATGCGATGAAGGGCATCGATCACGTTTTTGCGGGCCGAAGGTTTCAATTGGCGTTGAAGAATGTATTCATGTCCTTCGAATTGGGGCTGCGGATTGTTGTTGCCTGCATAAGCCCGTTTTTCACGTTCGAGCAGATGTAGTCCCATATAGGCAGCCCCCAGATCGCCTGTCAAACAGATCAAGTCGTTTTTTGAGGCGCCGTTGCGATAAACGATCTCCTTTTTGGAAACCGTACCGAGTACCGATATGCCGATTGTCAGGCCGGTCATGGATGCCGTTGTGTCGCCACCTGCCAGGTCTACATCGTATTCCTCGCAGGCGCTGTGGATGCCTTCGTACAACTCTTCGAGCATCTCGACGGAAAACTTGGCAGATACACCGATAGAAATCGTAACTTGCGTCGGATAGCCATTCATGGCGAGTATGTCGCTGATGCCGATTACAACAACCTTGTATCCCAAATGTTTCATGGGAAAATAGGTTAGATCGAAGTGGATGCCTTCGAGCAACAGGTCCGATGAGAGAAGCAGGTAATCGGTCCCTCCCGTATCAATAACCGCAGCATCGTCACCGATGGCTTTCACGGTGGATGTCCGCTTTGGAACAAATTGGGATGTCAGCCGATCGATCAGACCGAACTCTCCGAATTCAGCGATTTCAGTGCGTTTATTCATGGTTATGACCTTGCTATTTAAAATTCATTACAAAGTTATGCCAACTTTTGAATTCGCAAAAATTGTATATAATTTTGCAAGGTTTTATTGAAAAAACGGATTTGGAGATGAAAAACATAGTTTTGTTCGGCCCTCCGGGGGCAGGAAAGGGTACGCAGGCGGACAAGTTGGTGCTCAAATACGGGTACAATCATATTTCGACCGGAGAGGTGATCCGGGACGAGATCCGAAGAGAAACCGCTTTGGGTAAGAGTGTAAAGGCATATATCGAACGAGGGGAACTTGCTCCGGATGAGTTGGTTATCGATATGATAGCTTCTTATGTACTGAACCACAAAGAGGGAGCCGGCAATATCTTCGACGGATTCCCGCGTACGACGCATCAGGCGGAGGAATTCGACAGGATACTGGCTTCTCACGGATTGAAGGTCGATATCATGCTCTCATTGGATGTTCCCGACGAAGAGCTTATTTCCAGAATCCTGTTGCGAGGCAAAGAGAGCGGCCGGGTGGATGACGGTAATGAAGAGGTGATTCGTAAACGGATCGACGTATACAAAACACAAACCGCTATCGTGGCGGATTACTATGACAGACAAAACAAATACATTGCTGTGAATGGAGTCGGCAGCATCGAAGAAATTTTCGATCGACTTTGCAATGTCATAGATCGGCTGAAGTAGAAGCCGTTGTCGTCACGGGAGTATTTGTCGTCGTTTTCAGTGCGTTCATCCCTCGTGCCAACCGAGATTCCGAGGAGAGGGAAGGTTGTGTTATGTTTTGCTGATTGAAAGGGGCGGCCTGTATGAAAAACGATGCCTTTCGCAAAATTTGTGGAAAAATTTGCGCAAAGTCGGATAAATTTTTATCTTTGCGCTCGCATTTTGCATAAAACCAAGTTAAAAGTATCATTTATGAACAATTACGAAACCGTTTTCATTGCCACCCCTGTGCTTTCAGACATGCAGTTGCAGGAGGTATTTGGCAAATTCCGCGGTGTTATCACCGAAAACGGGGGTCAGATTGTCAACGAAGAGGAGTGGGGTTTGAAAAAATTGGCCTATCCGATTCAGAAAAAGACCACCGGTTACTATTTCCTGTTCGAATTTACGGGTGAGGGTTCCATTGTTGAAACGCTCGAAACCCAGTATCGTCGTGATGAACGCATCATCCGTTTCCTTACATTCAGGCAGGACAAATACGCTGTCGAGTATTCAGAGAAACGCAGGAACAAACTCTCGAACAAAAACGCAGAAAAAAAGGAGGAGTAAACGATGGCTACACCGAATAATGCACAATCTGAAATCAGATATCTCAACCCTGTAACGGTTGATGTGAAGAAGAAAAAATATTGCCGTTTCAAAAAAGCGGGAATCAAATATGTCGACTACAAGGATGGAGAATTCCTGAAGAAATTCTTGAATGAACAGGGTAAAATCCTTCCTCGCCGTTTGACCGGTACGTCCCAGAAGTTTCAGAAAAAAGTGGCTCAAGCCGTAAAACGTGCACGCCATTTGGCTATTCTGCCTTTCGTAACCGATTTGATGAAATAATTAAAGGAGGGAAAAACAATGGAAGTCATTCTTATAAAAGACGTGGAAAATCTGGGTTATACCAACGAAATCGTATCGGTTAAGCCCGGATACGCCAACAATTATCTCCTTCCGCAAGGCTTAGCCAAAGTTGCAACGCCGTCGGCAAAGAAAGTGTTGGCTGAAAATCTGAAACAGCGTGCTCATAAGGACGCGAAAATTCTTGCTGACGCTCAAGCGCTTGCAGCTAAAATCGAAGCCCTTGCACTCGTTATCACCGCCAAAGCCGAAGAGGGTAAAATCTTTGGATCGGTTACTTCGTCCGACATCGCGGCCAAACTTGCCGACAATGGGATCGAAGTCGATCGCAAGAGTATCGTCGTAGATACTGTAAAACAGGTGGGCGAATACGAAGCAGTGGTAAAACTTCACAAGGAGGTGAAGGCTGTGGTCAAATTCTCGGTAGTCGCTGAGGAGTAGTAAAATAAATTAAAAAATACAAAACACGATGAAAAAAGGCATTCATCCTGAGAACTATCGCTTGGTGGCATTCAAAGACATGTCAAACGATACGGTGTTTTTGTGCAGATCCGCCGTTTCTACCAAAGAGACTATCGAAGTGAACGGCGAAACCTATCCCGTGTATAAAATGGAAATCTCCAATACCTCTCACCCTTTCTATACCGGTAAGATGAAATTGGTAGATACTGCAGGACGCGTCGATAAGTTTATGAGCCGCTATCAAAAACATTACGACAAGAAAAACGGTAAATAATCGACAGGTTCCTGTCGTCAAGTGAAGGGGTTGTCCAAAACAAAGTGGACAACCCCTTTTTGCTGGATAAAGTGTTGAGATGGGAGGATAGGATAGGATGGTTACTATGGTATTTAGTTTTTCGGCTTCAGTGGTGAATCGGGTTCCTTTGCCATAGCGATGTAAAAAAGTCGATCGAGAAGTGACGGTGAGAATTTCTTGATCAAATGTGTCAACCGTCCTTCGTATTCCATTAGCAACAATCTTTTCCCATGTGCTACACCTTTTGCAATACGGTGTGCAACTTCTTCGGCGGTCATCATTTTTTCCTCTTTCCTGGGTGTCTCGCCCTGAGCCGATCCGTCAGCCGTCAATGCCGAAAACCGGACATTCGAAGCCGTGAATCCGGGACACGCGATCATGACACGGACCCCTTTTTTCAGATTCTCTATACGAACCGTTTCCAAAAATCCGGTCATGGCATATTTCGATGCGGAATATCCGGTTCTGCCAGGTAGGCCGTGGAGTCCGGCTACGGAAGAGACACCTACGATCGTGCCTCGCGATTCCTGAAGATATGGAAGCGCATATTTGGTACAATATACACACCCCCAGAAGTTGACTTCCATCAGTCTGTGGAGTACGTCGAGAGCTACATCGTCCAATATGGCTCGCATCGATATCCCTGCGTTGCAGATCAGAATATCGACACTCCCGAATTGTTTTACTGCCAAGTCGATAAGAGCCTTGCACTCCTGTTCTTTCGTTACGTCCGTAGCCATACATACCGCCTGTCCGCCTTTGGAGACGATCTCGCTCGTAATGATTTCCAGCTTGTCGACTTGTCTGGCCCCCAATACCACCCTCGCTCCCAGTCGGGCAAATTCATAGGCAAGGGCTTTGCCTATGCCGGAAGATGCACCTGTAATTACGACTGTTTTACCGTTAAAATTCATTTTACACATTTGTATGAAGTTATATTTGCAATAGTCCGAAATCACGCAAGATATCCCATTTCTTCGAATGATAAAGAATCGCAAAAGGCTCGTCACTATATTGCATATAGATCCGTCTTGCCTCGTCAAAAGTGACCGGAGAGGCATTGATCCGGCATCGCGAAGTGATCTCCATGAGAAAATCGGCATCACTGTCGGGCAATCCGATGCGTTTCTGGGATACGATATTGCATACCGATATTCCCCCCGCGACACGTTGCATCTCATCCCCGATCCACACGATTCGTGCATTGGGGTCGAATATCCTGCATGCGTCGGGTTTGATTAGATGGTCGCTTATCAATGTAGGCTCTATCGTGGTAGCGGGCACCTTCATCGGAAACCATTTGTGAACCGGTTTGTTGAGACCGTAACCGGCCAGATAGTTTGAGAGGGAAGTTGTAAGTACCTCTCCCAGGGTCTTGATGTCATATCCTCTGTTTTCCGAAAAGAAAAGTTCGTTGTTCGCGAACGGGTTGGGCATACGTCCCTTACGGGTTACTCCATACGCTTCTGGGCACTGTCCTGACGGACTGTACAATGTCATGGCATACCTGTGCCAGAATGCCGAATCAAGAAGCTCTGCGGTGAACATCTGGCGAACGATCTCCATCGCGTCGATGCTTTCTTGAAATGTTTCGGTCGGGAAACCGTACATGAGATAGGCATGTACCATGATGCCTGCCCTCTTGAAATTACGCATGGCTATTGTCGCCTGCTCGATGGTAATACCCTTGTTTATGATCGACAGCAAACGATCCGATGCGACTTCCAAACCGCCCGATACGGCAATACAACCTGCGGCGGCCAACAAATTGCACAAATCGCCCGTATATGCTTTTTCAAAACGGATATTCGTCCACCATGTGTAATTTCTCCGGCGTTTGAGAAGTTCGATCGACAGTTCTTTCAATAATCTGGGTGAGGCGGCTTCATCTACGAAATGAAATCCCGAAGATCCGGTCGTTTCTGCTACACGGTCCATCCAGTCAACGATCTCGGCAGCCGGTGCACTTTCATAACGGCCGATATAATCAAGACTCGTATCGCAAAAGGCACATTTTGCCCAGTAACACCCGTGTGAAAGCATCATTTTGTTCCATCTTCCATCGCTCCAGAGACGGTGCATCGGATTGGTGACCTCGCATAGCGAAAAGTAACGATCGTGCGGTAATCCGGAAAAATCCGGACAACCGCGTTCTTCGTGGGAGATGTGCGCTTCACCAGGCACATAACCCGCAACGGTTTGGACATTTGTCGGAGCCATCCCTCCTAGCAATTGATCCAATGCCACTTCACCGTCGTCTAAAATAATATAATCTACATATTTAAAAATTGATCTGTCGGATATCTCTCTCAACTCGGTTGTCGGATAGCCGCCTCCTATACACACGGTAATGCCCGGTTGGTGCTCTTTCAGATAGCCGGCACAACGCAATGCCGACATGAGATTGCCTGGGAATGGAACGGTAAAACCAACGATTTTCGGGTGAAAACGTATGATCTCTTTTTGTAAAAGTTCGAGCATCCGGCATTCGATGGGGTTGGGGGATCGCTGCAATTCCATTTCCATGGAGGAAAATTCGGCCAGCGATACGGAAATATGTTCCGCATAACGTACGATTTCGAAAAGTTCGGTTATCGTACCACGTATATAGTCGCTGATATCTTGAAGATAAAGAGTTGCCATGTGACGTGCACAATCGCGGAAACCGAGCCATCCGAACCCTTCC
>CASDWR010000097.1 GCA_949284665.1 uncultured Rikenellaceae bacterium
GACGATACAATTTGTTGCAATTTACAACCATTGTCTTTTCGAATTGGAAAACGGTATTGACATACTTGTCCGCATTACTTTCGAACGTCGTTCGATTGATGATGCGGACACTCAGGAAAGCACTCGGTACGATCGTAATGATTGCGATTGTCCAAACATAGCGAGGCAAACGTTTGCTGGCTTTTTCATCGAGGACCACTTTCTTTTCGAATTTCATGAAAACGACCATCAGATATGTAGCCAAAGCAATGAAAATCGAGTTGATAAAAAACAGATAGGCTGCACCGAGGAAATACCCGACATTGCCGGTTGCGATGCCGAAACCCGCCGTGCAGAGAGGGGGCATCAAAGCCGTAGCGATAGCCACGCCCGAAATCACCGTCGATGCCCTCTCCTTGCGAGTCTGGGCCACAATTCCGGCCAACCCGCCAAAAAAGGCTATCAACACATCATAAGTTGTGGGGGTAGTCCGAGCCAATAACTCACTTTGAGCGTATGTAATGGGGGAAACAATGAAATATAAAGTCGAAGTAAGAATACTTACTATCACCATCAACAGGAAATTACGCAAAGACTGCTTCATCAGGTTGAAATCATTGATCCCGAGAGAAAGACCAATTCCCATGATCGGCCCCATCAATGGCGATACCAGCATGGCGCCGATGATTACTGCCGTGGAATTCACGTTCAGCCCCAATGAAGCGATAAATGTGGCGAATATCAATACCCACAAATTCGTTCCCCGGAATTCTACACCTTTGGATATATTCTCGATTACGTCATCCTGGGCGGCGCCATCTTCGTTCAAATCGAATCGCATGTGCAAATAAGCCCAAAAACGGGTCAACAATTTGGCGATACGGTTATTTCCAGAGTTCATTTCAATTCTTTCGTTTTAATCATTTTCTTCTCTGTCCTCTTCCTGTTTACGCGGTTTGCCGGCAACCACGATCACGAACTCTCCTTTGGGTTCATAATCATGGAAATGAGCCACCAGTTTCACCAACGTACCACGTACCGTTTGTTCGAATTTTTTGGTCAATTCCCGTGAAACCGAGGCTTCGCGTTCGGGACCGAAAACTTCAACAAACTGTTCCAGAGTTTTAACCACGCGGAACGGAGACTCATAAAAGATCATTGTCCTCGACTCTTCAGCCAGACTCAGCAACCGTTTGTTACGACCTTTTTTCTGTGGGAGAAACCCCTCGAAACAAAATTTGTCGCATGGGAATCCGCTTTGAACCAGAGCCGGGACAAAAGCCGTCGCACCAGGCAGAACCTCCACCGTTATCCCTTTCTCCACACAGGCTCTGACAAGGAGAAATCCCGGATCGGAAATTCCGGGAGTGCCGGCATCGGAAATCAATGCAATGGTTTCACCTGCTTCGATTCTCCCCACGACACTGTTTACAGATCCGTGTTCGTTGAACTTGTGGTGAGGGATCATGCGTTTTTCGATTCCAAGATGACGAAGCAATACGGATGAGGTACGAGTATCTTCAGCAAGTATCACATCCGCCTCCTTTAACACTCGTACAGCCCGAAAAGTAATATCCTCCAAATTACCAATCGGCGTAGGCACAACATATAGTTTTGCCATAGTTTATTCCATCCTGCTACTTAAACTTACGCACCAATAATTCCGATAATAGTCTGGCACCGTCGCAATCCGGATTCCAATCGTAATGATCGTAAATGTAAAGCATGGCTTCTTCCAACGAAGCACAGGCATCCAAACGTTCGATAGCCGATGCATAGGCCTCTGAATCGTCGCCGAACAATTCGTGTTGCATCAAAAATTTGTCATTGATTCCGATAGCCTTTTTCAAAGAAGAAACATTATTGGAACTGATACGTTCCGCAATATCCGTCACCGGAGATGCAATCGTTTCTCCCAATACAATTCCACCGGCAGCAATCACCTCGCCGAGCACTTTCTTCGGTTTGACCTGATCCGGATCCGAGGACGATGCTGCGATCGGAGATTGCGGGACTTTCGGTTCATCAATAGTCGTGTCGGACGAACCATTCTGTTCTCGTTCAACCTCTTCATCTTCACCATACAACGATCGAATCACTCGTTTATCAATACGCTTTCGTTCTCCGACCCAACTGTTTTGCCCACTTGGTGTCATCTTTTCCGAATCCGTCCCAACCGACATCGGACACCCGTCTGTCCTACCTCCGACATCGGCAGCGGGATGAACCGAAGATTCGGCAATCGAAATATCCGATACCGTTTTCGAATCCATGTCACCCACTCCGTCCGGGGAAGAAGCGATCGGGGAATTCGTTCCCTTCGATTCGATTTCGGAATGCGGCTCTTCCGATTCTTGCGCTTCAGAACCCGTCTTGTCTGTCCGAACCAACTGTTCCACCTCGTTCTCCATTACGACACCACTCTCTTCCTGTTGGCTCTCTCCCAGAAAGGTAAAGTCGATCGGCAATACCTCGGGTTCGGACTCCGGTTCCACTGATTCCATACTCTTTCCGTTGTCTTGAGAAACCGCATCCCCCGAAATTTCTCCTGCCGAACTTATCTCTTCGTACACTCTTCTCAATTTCTCGAGCACCAGATCTCGCTCCAAGGCATCCACCCGCGCTTTACCAACCCATCCGGCAATAAGAGAAGCTATTCGCTCCATATCTTTTGAAACAGTTTTCGGATCCATTTTCTCCATCAAATTACGCTTTAACCTTCAAAGATACATCGAATCTCTCTAAAATACAAACCGCACCCCAAAATTAAAAACCAGACCATTCAGAATATTATCCCATACTGGCAACAAACAGATCGAGGTTCAACACGATTGGAGGTAAAAGCACAATTTTCATTTATCGCAGCATTTCGCCATATTATCATTTTTTGAAGAAGATAAAGCACGGCTCAGCACAGTCAAACCTGAAAACTTCATTTTCATTTGCCTCTGCGCTCGCCTTTTGCTATATTTGCACTCGATTTCACTCAATTCACGAAAGAAACACACAAAAAAGTCGAAACATGGCTTTACAATGCGGAATAGTCGGATTGCCCAATGTAGGCAAATCAACACTTTTCAACTGTCTGTCGAATGCAAAAGCCCAGGCAGCCAATTTCCCGTTCTGTACCATCGAACCAAATGTCGGGGTTATCACCGTCCCCGATGACAGGTTGGTCAGATTGGCCGAATTAGACAGGCCCAAACGTGTCATCCCGACTACGATCGAGATCGTAGACATTGCCGGACTTGTCAAGGGTGCATCGAAAGGGGAAGGTCTCGGCAACAAATTTCTTGCAAACATCCGCAATACGGATGCAATCATTCATGTACTGCGTTGCTTCGAAGACGACAATGTCACTCACGTGGATGGCTCCATTGACCCTGTCAGAGACAAAGAGATTATCGACACCGAACTGATGCTCAAAGACCTTGAAACGGTTGAGAATCGAATCGGCAAAATCCAGAAACAGGCACAGACCGGTGGTGACAAAACGGCCAAAAGGCAATACGAAATCCTGCTTCGTTACAAAACCGCCCTCGAACAAGGGAAGGCTGCCCGAACGGTAGAAGTGGAAAAAGAAGAGAAAAAATTCATGAGCGATTTCGGACTATTGACCGACAAACCTGTCCTGTACGTATGCAACGTGGATGAAGCCAGTGCAGTTTCGGGCAACAGGTATGTCGAAGCCGTACGTCAAGCCATTGCTGATGAAAAAGCCGAATTGCTGATCGTTGCGGCAGCTACCGAATCAGAAATTGCCGAATTGGAAAATTACGACGAACGTCAGATTTTCTTACAGGAAATCGGATTGGAAGAGTCCGGAGTAAGTCGTCTGATACGTGCGGCATACCGTTTGCTCAACCTGCGTACATATTTTACCACTGGCCCGGACGAAACGCGGGCATGGACTTTTACGGAAGGGACCAAAGCCCCCCAAGCTGCAGGAATCATACATACCGACTTCGAAAAGGGGTTCATTCGGGCAGAAGTGATAAAATACGACGACTATGTATCCCTCGGTTCGGAGAAGGCATGCCGCGAAACAGGGAAAATAGCGATCGAGGGAAAAGAATATGTCGTGCAGGATGGGGATATCATGCACTTTTTGTTCAACGTTTGATTTCGCAAAGGAGGGAAATCGATTTTCAATATACGGATTATGAGCAAGAACAATGTATTCATTTTAAGTATTGCATTGGTAATATGCATGCTTATTGCTGCAGGCGCCTACCGCTATAAATACCGGGCGCAGGAGACAGTGTTGGTAACGGGGTTGGGCGAACAGGAGTTCACATCCGACCTGATTGTCTGGAGAGGGTGGATCATCGCGCAGGATACCTCTGCAGAAGCCGGATACAAAACGCTGGAAACGAGCAAACAGAAAGTATTGGAATACATCTCTTCCAAGGGGATCGAACCGGAAAACGTCGTTTTTATGTTCGTGAATGTCAACAAGACATTCGAACCGATTTACAGCAACGGGAACTATATCGGGCAACGGTTTACGGGTTACGAATTGCGTCAGGAGTTCACGGTAGAAAGCACAGATGTTGAGACGGTAGAGAATATCTCGCGTGAGATTTCGTCGTTGATTGCTCAAGGCGTTCAAATGGAGGCATGGCAACCGGATTACTACTATTCCAAGCTCGACGAGTTGAAACTGGAATTGATCGAAAAAGCGACGGCCGATGCACGGCAACGGGCACAGAAAATCGCAAAAGAGGCAGGCAGCAGGCTCAAAAAGTTGAAAAACGCCCGAATGGGAGTTTTCCAGATCACGGGAGCCAACACCAATGAAGAGTTCTCTGCAGGCGGAAATTTCAACACCTCCAGCAAAAACAAAAAAGCCCGCATCACCATGCGGCTCGAATATAATCTCAAATAAAAATAAAACTCAACAGGCGATCGTATGACGACCGACCGAAAACAAAACGAAACATGTCGAAAGAGATAAGACGCGTAAGAGTCCGTTTCGCTCCGAGTCCGACAGGCCCGTTGCACATGGGAGGAGTCAGAACGGCCCTTTACAATTACCTGTTTGCCCGTCATAACGGCGGTGATTTCATCATTCGAATCGAAGATACCGATTCAAACCGGTATGTGCCCGGCGCGGAAGCCTATATCTTCGAAGCACTCAAATGGTGCGGTATCCATGCGGACGAAGGTGTGGAGGAAGGTGGGCCGCATGCACCTTATCGCCAAAGTCAACGGAAGGAGATATATTTGGAATATGCGCTCCGACTTGTCGAAAGCGGAAATGCCTATTATGCATTCGACTCGTCCGACGCACTGAATGCGCTGCGTCAGGAGAAAGAGTCGTGCGGAGAAACTTTTTCGTACAACTACTCCGTGCGCGAGCAACTCGATACGTCATTACGCTTACCGCCGGAAGAGGTAGCACGGAGAATCGAACGTGGAGACCAATGGGTGATTCGTTTCAAAATGCCCGAAAACGAAGAGGTTCACATGAACGATTTGATTCGTGGCGAAGTTACGGTCAACACATCCACACTGGACGATAAAGTTCTGTACAAATCCGCGGACAGCCTGCCGACATACCATCTTGCCAATATCGTAGATGATCACCTGATGGAAATCTCGCATGTAATCCGTGGTGAAGAGTGGCTACCTTCCCTGCCGCTCCACTATCTGCTTTACCGTGCATTCGGTTGGAGCGATACCCAACCTCAATTCGCACACCTTCCGTTATTGCTCAAACCGACCGGACACGGCAAACTCAGCAAGCGGGACGGCGACAAAATGGGGTTCCCCGTATTCCCGTTGCAATGGACGTCACCGGAGGGAGAAGTATCTCATGGTTATCGGGAAGAAGGCTATTTCCCTGAAGCATTCATTAACATGCTCGCCCTGTTGGGGTGGAATCCGGGTACGGAACAGGAAATATTCGACATGGATGAATTGATCGGGTTGTTTTCACTCGAACGTGTAGGGAAATCCGGGGCCCGGTTCACTCCGGAAAAAACCAAATGGTTCAATGCTCAATACATGCACCGGCGGGACAATCGGGAACTTGGGAAGGCTTTTTTGCCCATACTCCGTGAACACGGGGTGGAGTGCTCTCTCGAAAAGGCTGCTCTAATTGCCGGATTTATCAAAAGCCGTGCAACCTTCGTCAGCGATTTCTGGGACCTTTCATCGTTTCTGTTTATCGCTCCGACAAGTTTCGAAGAAAAAACCGTAGTTAAATATTGGAAAGGTGAAAATCCCTCTCACATCGCGGCCTTGCGTGAGCTGCTTGCCGGGATCGACGATTTCACGAATACCAATACTGAAGCTATCTGTCATGAGTGGATCGTTGCCAACGGATTCTCAATGGGACAGATCATGAACTCATTCCGACTGGCAGTCGTTGGTGCCAGCAAAGGATTCGGTATGTATGAAGTTTGTGAAGTACTCGGTAAAGAAGAGACGCTTCGGAGGCTCGATTACGCCTTGGCAACCTTACCTCAAGGAATGTAACCCCTATTTGCCGAAATCGGGGATATGAAAATCCCGTACACCCAGGCCATGATCTCCGATTCCGAAGATAGATGAACCTCTTTACGGTTTTCAGTTCGGACAACATTTTGATGGATCGGGCGCAAATGAAAATCCTCTCCGCAATACGACGGGAAGGGTTTTCATTTTTAAGCACGTATTCACTCTACTCTACCGCAACCTGTCACCGATCGTCACGAGCACTATCTTCATCGTATAAAATACGGAGAAACCAATTGTTATCACAACCTTAAGGTTCATATTTCGGACAAAAAAGCAATCCCTGTTGTATGCAGGGATCGCTTTATCCAATCATCGTACGGATTATGTCCCGATCAGCCCCACCACCGTCCGAATTTCAACTCAGAAACGGAAACTGATGTAGAAACGCAACGATGAGGTCTTCAGTTTGCTTTTGCTCACGTTGAACAAGTCGTCGACGGATTCGAGCCCGTCTTCACCCTCCATTGCTTCTTCATCCACGGAAAAACCTTTATAGGTAGCCTTACCCCACCGGCTTTCCACACCGATAGAAATCACCTTGAAGGCAATAGCACCTCCTGCAGACAAGAACGGTACGAACTGCGCATATATATTGTCATCAATCATTACCAGCGAAGCGGCAGGAATAACGTGGAAAAATCCACTGACTTTCAAATGACTCACTGGATTAATTGTCAGCGACGGCCCGAAATGCATGCCGAGATCGGCCTGCATGACTCCCAAATCCAATTCTGAAGTCTCGGTACCCGACAGGCTTACCAATCCTTCAGGTTTGTCGTATTGAGCTGCACCCATATCGAAATAGGTCCAGTCGAAACCGAATTTAATCATTTTGGCAATCGGTTTTTTGTGGAGATAATAGGTGCGTCCCATGGACATGAAAAGACTCCAGTCGCTTTTCCATTCGGCTCCATCTCCGGTAAGCGTCTGATTGGCATATCCGAGATTGAAATATTTTCGACGGTTTTTCCAAATGGCATCATCCAACTCTCGGGCCTGATTTTCTTTAATCTGACCGGCGAGTTGATCA
>CASDWR010000098.1 GCA_949284665.1 uncultured Rikenellaceae bacterium
GACGATCCGGTTTGTCGTATACGAGATTCAGTCAGCCAATTGAAATTCGACACGTTGCGATCCGACGAGTACATAAAACTCGCCAGTTTCGAGGTGTCTGTTTCCTTTGTCGTCTACGAAACTCAAATCTCGCTCCGGATCGATCTCGAAACGGAATATCTCAGTATCGCCTTGTCGTACAAGTTTTTTCTCGAAATATTTCAACTCTTTTTCGGGACGAGAAATCGAAGCGACAGGATCGGAAACAAACCAAAGAACGGTTTCCATCCCGTCACGCTTCCCGGTATTCGTAACGGGCACCTCGATGCAAATTTTCTCACCGATCCGCACGAGATCGGCAGAACACGTTGCCTTTCCATAAGTGAAAGAAGTGTAACTGAGTCCATGTCCGAAGGGATAGAGCGGCGTACGCGGAATGTCTTTGTAATGACCCATTTTCGGACGGGCCGATCGACGCACATTATAGTATACCGGCTGCTGTCCTGTGCTCCACGGAAAAGATATGGAGAGTTTTCCCGAGGGATTCACATCGCCGGCCAGGATATCGGCCAAAGCAAATCCGCCCTGTGATCCTGGTTGCCACATTTGGATGATAGCCGCGGCCACAGGTTCCACATTGGCCAAAGCCAATGGTCTGCCGGATGAGAGAACGAATATCAATGGGACATCCGCCTCACCGAGATACAATGCGAGTTCCTCCTGTATGTCGGGCAGCTCGAGTACGGAACGCGAACCGTTTTCGCCGCTCCATTCCCGTTTTTCACCCAGACAGAGAATTACCAGATCTGCCTTGACTGCGACCTGCAAAGCCGCATCGAAGTTGCTTCGGTCATCGCCATCAAAGCCACAACCACGCACAAAGTCGATCTCCAACCTGTCGCCGAATTTTTCCCTGATGCAATCGAGCAACGGTGTCACATCTTCGGGTTTTCCATATCCTTCCCACGAGCCGTTGACAGCGGCACGCTCTTCGGCCATCGGTCCGATTACAGCAATCCGCTTCACATCCGAAGCGATGGGCAGCACCTCATTCTCATTTTTCAACAGCACCATCGATTCGGCTGCCAGCCGACGAGCAAGATCGATGCTTTCCGGCTGCAAGAAACGTTCCTGTTCGGGGCGCTCATCGACATAAGGAGCCTCGAACAACCCCAGACGGAACTTGAGACGCAGAATACGCCGCACTGCCTCGTCCAGCATCCCAACCGGGATTTCTCCCTCTTCGATCAGTTTTTCGAGATGGTCGAAATAGATGTCGTCTACCATATCCATATCGACCCCGGCCGTAAATGCTTTCAAACAGGCTTCCCGATCATCCGCGGCCACGCCCTGGGCGATCAGTTGTTCGACTGAATTCCAGTCGGATACGACGAAGCCGTCGTGTGCCCACTGTTTTTTCAACACTTCCGTCAAGGTATAGGGATTCGCCGAGGCGGGGACACCATTCATATCATTGAAAGCGCACATCACCGTAGCGGCTCCTGCCTTCACTCCTGCCTCGAAAGGGGGCATGAAGGTTTCCCAAAGGGTTTGGGCCGAGATATTCGTGTACTGATAGTCACGTCCGCCTTCCGACATGCTGTATCCCACATAGTGTTTCAGGCAAGCGGCCACCGCACTCGGGTCGGATAAATCGCTCCCCTGATACCCTTTGATAGCGGCTATCCCCATAATGGTGTTCAAATATGGGTCTTCGCCGTAACCCTCGGATACACGTCCCCACCGACTGTCCCGAGCCACATCGACCATCGGAGAGAAAGTCCATTTCACGCCCGACGAAGCGGCTTCGCTTGCAGCCACCCTACACGAAAGACGCACCAGTTCCGGATTCCACGAGCAAGATTGGGCAAGAGGGATCGGGAAAACCGTACGGAATCCATGAATGGCGTCGAACCCGCACAGGATCGGAATACCGAGTCGCGTTTCCTGCATGGCGCGTCGCTGGATTTCGTTGTAGAGTTCCGGACTGGTACTCCGATAGATCAGTGAACCCACCGTCGGATCGACTGCCTTGACCTCTTTCTCTATATTATTGATATTGGTATTCTTGCCGTATGTACGCTGAACGGTTTGCATTACCTTTTCTCTTAGCGTCATTCTGCCGAGCAGGTCTTCGACCCGATCTTCGACAGGGAGGGAGGGATCCTTATAAGGCAGATTCTGTGACCGGATTTCGGTCGGGGTTACGGCAAAAGCGATCACGGACAGCAGAACTGTCCAAAAAACATGTCTCATTTCAAAAATTCCGTTTCGAACCGTTCGGATACGTCATTCGAACGGTTCGGGAGGGCGGGTGATCGCCCTCCCTTTGCCATTCATTTCTATTTTACTCTTCGATCAATTCGAAATCATCGAAATAGATGATTCCATCGCCCACTCCGGCACCTACATTCTGTCCGTTCTTATCCTTCAAAACCCGGAACGTGAAGAAATTGATTTGGGCAGGGAGTTGCACTTCCATAATTTCCCAATCTCCGGGACATACATCGGCGACATCGGTCAGAATCGTCAGTTTTGCGCCGTTACTGTTCTTCTCGGGATAGGGAAAATAGGGGTTGTTGCCACGGTATACCTTTACGCGAAGTTTGGTGTACTTACCGTCAACGACATCGTTCACGGATCCCAAAGCGGCATTATTACCGGTATGCGTCCGGACAAAGTTGACATCTACGATACCCGAAGTCGTACCCACACTGGATGAGAAATCCACTTTCAGACATCTTGCACTCGAATTGGCGGCAGACACTTTCGGGTTGTCCACGATTTCGAGTTTCCAGTTGGGGCTATAGGTATTGGTCAGCGTAAAACGAGCTCCGAGCGTAGCATTTCCTTCGAAGTCGCTGATAAGCCAATAGTTTTTCGTTGAGGCAGGCACGACCGTAAGCGTCCATGTTTTATCTACCTGTTCCCCCAAGGCATTGACTCCCGAATATCCGATCGAGAAGGTACCTTCTGCAGCACACGGATAGGTGAACGTATCGGTGGATGAGCAGGGCACATCGTCAAGCGTCCACTGGTGTGTCAGGCCTGTCCCTCCGGAGAGGACATTCACGCTGATCGACAGGTTGTCCCCCACCCTGCGTTGGAGAGTTTCATCGGTTTCGGAGAAAGTCACCTGAAGCGGTCCGTCCGTTGTTTGTACGGCGAATGCCTGTGTATACTCGTCGTCGTCATTATAGGCACGATAGTAGACCTCGTAACGTTTCACCTCATCGAGTCGGTAGTTTAATTGTGCCGTATTGCCGACTACCACATCGTCGATACTCCATTCGTGATGGACATTGTCCCCGGCCTCTATGATCGCCGTTACGACCAGATTGCTGTTTACGGGACGAGAGACAAGCGTCGAATCTGCGATGGAAAGGCGAATCGACAGTACATCCAGCACGCGCACGGAAAATTCCTTGCTGAACTCGACGCCAGCGTTGGTAGCCACAGAGCGCACCGTATAGTTCCCTGCTTCGTTGAACTTGTAAAGCAGAGAAGGAGTTGTCGATTCTACCACGCCGTTTACGTACCATTTGCTTTTGCTCGTTTCGGGAACTACGGTAACGGCACTGATCTCGAATATCTCACCGACATCGATCCGAATCTCGCTTTCCTCTCTGTCGAACGTCACTTCGGGAATCGTACCGCCCGACGATTCGGAATCGTCTCGCTGACATCCTGCAACGAGCAGCAGAACCGACATCGGCAACAACAATCGATTCAATATGTGCTGTATGATTTTCATAACAAGATACTTCATGGACCGGTTCCTGCGGTATCCGGCACCGCAGGAACCGGATTACGATTTATTTATAGAGTTCCACGTCGTCGATATAGATCGTACGGTTGTTGGTAGTCTCATCATACCCGGAGATATTGTTGTTGTCCTCGGTTTTCATCATACGGGGCTGGAAGAATGCATATGCACGTCCCATAAATTCGAACGTCAACGTCTCCCACTCGCCATTCTTTTCGAGCAATGTAAGGGGCGACATGGTTCCCATCGATTTTCCGTTGGGATCGAAACGTTCCAGGCGAGGGAAATAGGAGACATTGCCGCCGTAGTGAACTTTCATACGGAAATGGCCGTACTCGGAGATATCGTCCGTAAAGTCGGTTCCGGCCTTGTTGAAATCTATTTCGATATAACCCGAGGTACTGGTTGTCCCAGGGACAAACAATTTAGCACACTTGTCACTTGCATTAATCCCCGTCTTGTCGAAGTTGTCTACTACGGTAAACTGCGACGAAGAAACGAACCTCAAAGGTATCGATCCGTTTTCAAAGTCGGCAAGTACCCATACATAGGGGTCGAATGCCTTCATGGTATTTTTCGAATTGCGGACGATTTCCACCGTCTTGTCGGTCTTACGGGTCCGCACCTCGTTCTGATTATTAGCATCTAACCCATTTATTGTCAACTTGAAGCCTTTAGTAAATGTAACGGGTGGGAGGGCGATCCAGAATTCTGTGGGCGTATCGGAAAGAGCCACCGGATCGGTGCAGGTAAGCGTTGTACTTGTTACGGGGTCGTTCCCCCAGGCAATCGTACCGTCTTCGGAGATCGTAGCGGTAGCGGCACCGAGAGTTTCACCGTTGTTGCCGGTCAGGGTAATGGAGGAAACGGACATCGTACCGGTCAACTTCACCACGAGCACGCCGAACAGGTTCGTAAACTGGAGTTGGTTGTCCTCCGAAACGGCCAACATCGGGAACGCCTTGTCTCCGACCGTACCGGCCCGATAAACCTGAGGTTCGGTATTGAGATTGGCAACTACCAAACCGGCATCGCTGCAAGAGATCTCCTCTTTGTGCGGATAATAGGCCCAGTTTTTCGCCACGCCATTACCGGAAGCATCGCCTTCCACCAGATTGAGGACCCCGCTTTGGGTTCCATGAGCATTGTCTTCGATTTGATAACGTTGCAGGTTGTCGTTCTGGGCAAACAGGGCGACCTGATCGCCGGCACTCCACAACAGAGTCACGCCATCGATCATGGTCTTCGATACGCCGCCCGTAGTGGCAAAGAATTGTGCCGAGGCGGTCTCTCCATCGGGAAGGACATCCGAGCCCTCTTTGCCTATCGACATCGTATTGTCATCCGCACATGCGGCGAACATGCCGACCATTGCGGTAAGAATCAAAAGTTTTTTCATCGTTCGGTTCATTTACGTTCTACATTTCGAAATCTTCCATACCCGGTATCATATTCTGCATGTTCCCGGTAGGCGACACAGCTATACCGTTTTCAACGGCAATGTACAGTTCCTGGATTGTCGGAGCTTCGTAGGCAACGGCTCCTTTTTTCTCTCGATTCATCATTTTCATTGTTTTAGTTATTGAATACATGTTATCGTAT
Source organism: uncultured Rikenellaceae bacterium (assembly GCA_949284665.1). Taxonomy (GTDB): domain Bacteria; phylum Bacteroidota; class Bacteroidia; order Bacteroidales; family Rikenellaceae; genus Tidjanibacter. The sequence continues at coordinate 5,348 of CASDWR010000098.1, forward strand.
GTTCCGTATTTTATTCACAGGTCAGGGCAAAAGTTCGAAATCGTCGAGATAGACGGTACGCGTGTTGTCGGGTACGCTGCCATCGATATTGCCGCCGGTGATATTACCGCCAGAAGCGGTCTTCATCAACCGTATCGTGATCTTCGACCATGCATTCGCCTCGAAACGGAACTCGAGGGTCTCCCATGCGTCCACACCCGAAGCAGGGGTTACTGGATCGACTTTGGTGCCGTCGACCTCGATGTAGGGGAAATAGGCATTTTGCCCGCGATAGAGTTTGAACCGGAAACCGGTATATTGCGTCATGTCGAAACCGGATACGTCTACATCCATGAAACCGGATGTAGAAGCCGTACCGCCGGCCTGCTGACGAAGCACTTTGTTGCTGTTGTTGACGTCATCCTTGAGAGGATTGTCCACGAGAGCCAAACCGGGCGTATTGACCGTCGAATAAATTGCCGGTATTGATGTTTCCGCCTCAAAATTATGCATCAACGTAATATCTACGGCGACCACGGTTACCGTCCAACTCTTCTCTACGCTTTCTCCTTTCGAATTGACGGCTTTGTAGGCAACCGTATACACGCCCTCTTCGGCAAACGCGTGGTTCAATGTCGCCGATGTGGAGACGACCTCATCGTTCACTTTCCATTCGTGTGTCACACCCGAACCGCCATACAGTACGTCGGCCGTAATCTCCAGCGTCTGATTCTCTTTAAGCGACAACCCCGCATCCTCTTCGCTGAAAGCGATTTCAAGCGGACGTTCCAAGACATGCACAGTGAAGGTTTTTTCGAAACGTCCCACCTCATTTTCACCGACATAGCTGAACATATAATCCTTCAACTCGGCAAGGTTGAATTTCAGTAATGCCTCGTCCGACACCACTACGTCGTCCACTTTCCACAGATGTCTCACATTCTCACCCGAAATTACGACGGCCATCACCATCATATCGTCAAGTTGTATGCGTTCCACGACAGTGGAGTCGCCTACGGACAACTCCATTTCCAAGACATCGGTTACCGTCACGCGCCATGTGCGAATAAATTCGCCGGCTCCGGTTCGGGCCTCGTATTTGACCACATATATTCCCGGTGCGGTAAATTTGTAGTCGAAAACGGTTGTCGCCGCTTCGAGCACCCCATCCACGTACCACTTGCTTGTCACACGCCCTTCGGTAGTAACGTTTGCCGAAAGCGAGAAAGGTTCGTTGACCGCAATGGTCAGATCGGTCTGTGTTTCGCTGAGTTCCGCTTCCGGTTCGACGCTCTCCATCGGTTCCGCATCCTCTTCGCATGCCATGCAGACCGCACATGCCGCCAAGAGTACCATCAGGCGATATTTTATTGTATCGATTCTGTTCATCATATACGTATCTTTTTACCCGATCGGGACTATTTATCGAAATACTGTATCAGTTGCCATGTATTGTCATTGACCTCCTTCATCTCATCGAGCAGATCGGTATAGGGTTGGAAATCCCATGTAACGACTCCCTTGTTGGAGTCACGGTTGGATTCGTCGGTCGAGAGGTCTTCGGGATCGTTGTCCTGATATTTGAACCAGTGCCATCCCACACAACCTTTGCTTCGGAGCAATTCGATCACGAAGTTCTGGTAGAAATAACCTCTGTCCGCCTGCGTCTTGACATTCCATCCGGCACCCGACTGGTTGGGCAATCCCGAATCCTCACCCTTGGTATAGAATTCTACGATCATGTACGGGATCCCGGACCAGTCGACCCAATTGCGTACCATAGTCTGTGAGGGTTCCCACATGCGATAATGGTCAACCGAGATGATATCCTGATACTTGCCGCACAACTCCATGATTTCGGAATTAATCAGTTCATGTTTCTCCTGATTGAATTTCGAACCGAGGAAAAGATGATTGGGATCGTACTTGCGAACGGCAGCGGAGACTTTGCTGATGAATGTTTCAAAGTAGTAACCGGTAAAGGCTTTTCGATCGTTGTCGGTAGCATCCGAGATTGTCACCGAATTTTTACCTTTCCGTTCTTTGAGCCAGTTTTCGGCTGCCTTGTACGTTTCGCTGTTTTTGGGGAATTTGAAACAGCGATCGAGCGCATCATTCCGCCAGGGGAGTTCGTTGTCGACGAAATAGCCTAACAGCCACTTGTCGCTGCGATACTGGCTGATGGAACTGATGACGTTGTCGACATATTTGTCGAATTGGGCATCCCATACGCGAGCTATTCCATGTTGGTATCCTTCCCACGTAGCATCCGAAAAGTCCTCTCCCTGAGCCTTGAGGTACCCGTTATACTCTCCCATCGGAGATACGATGACACAATAGGCCATCGGTTTGGTGAGGGCTTTCATCTGATCGACATTCGACCACGCGCCCACTCCATTGAACCCATAGGCTTTCAACATATTGCTTGCCTGTCGCGCCCATTCGGCAGTAGAGCCGAACTGTTCCCGGAGAGCAGTTTGTTGACGGCCCGAGGAACCGGCATTGAAAACGGCCATTCCCCGATGGATATACGGATATCCTTCGGGGTCGATCAGCCACCACCGGTCACCGATTTTCTTGGTATAGAAGAACCCGGTCGCTTCGTACTGTTCCTCTTTCCATCCACCATACGTTCCTTCCTCGGGAGCCTCGGAAGGTTCGAATCCTTCCAGGCGGGCTACCGTTTTGGCCGTATATGTAATCCAGTTCGTGGAAGTGCTGTTTGTACGGGCCTCTACCGTACGATACGGCAGATTCTGTTCGTCGTCGCTACCGGCCTCGCCCTCTTCAGGACGGTATACCGGATCGGTGATTTCACCCATTCCTTTGTCCGCACAGGAAGGGAAACCGAGGGAGAGCACTCCCAAACAACACCACATTGCGATTCTTATCGTTTTCATGACTATTGATAATTATTCGGATTTTCATCCCGTACTTCGTTCACGCCGTCGCGGATCCGGTTCCGGAAAGTCAACGTGTCGGTAGCATGATAGGTTTTCCCATCCGCTTCCCACTTGTATTTAAGGAAAATCTGACGGTTTTGCAAAAGTTTGGCCCGGTTGTATTGGCACACCCCGTCCGAGGTCACATCATACGAAGCGCCATCGGCCGAACTGACATCGATTGAACCGTCCTCCATGTCGATTTTCAACTTCAGTTCGCTTTTCGAGGAATTCTGATTCCCGCCCATGGCATTGGTCGTCAATTCATCCGGGGCGACTGTCGTCAACGTCCACACTTTGGAATCAGCCTGAGGTATGGTTGTAAAATATTCGATTCGATCCACCTCCTGTCCCGTTGCATCCGTTACGACAGTCACACCGCCATGCCACCAATGGCCGAAAAGCATGTTTTCGTAACGCACACAAATCACCTCGCTCTCTTTGCCTTCGAGTGCGGGTGCGCTGTCGCTTTCGGTAATCCGGAAAGCAATCGCCTGGTCGGGGACAAGACGGGAAGCATCGGAGAGGAACTTGGCGGAATCGACCTGAACGGTGATCGAACCCAGGTGTTGCCCCTTACGGATAATCGCTTCGTTGCTCTCTTGATTTTCCACCAGTAATTTATAGACATCGGACGGCAGGGCCTCGATTTGATCGATCGTTGCAAAATGGTCCTTGATGTAAGTGAAATCGTGGTTTTTCAAAGCACTGACGGCATCGTCATTCAACAAGGAGTTGTCGACGGTGAATTTCACTCTCCGATCCATACTGTTTTCGATCACGCCCGCAAGCATGATACCCGTACTGAACTTCATGCCTTCGCCGACGATTACCGAACGGACATCGGTCTGGAAAGCGAAATAGACGCTCTGTACCTCATAATCTTTTACGTAGTCATCGTAACAGGCGGTAAGGCATACTGCCGCCAAGATTGCCGAGACATATAGTTTCATCTTTTTCATCGGATATGCATTTTTCAATATTATCTCCAGTTATCCCAACCTTCGTTTTGCAACAGGTTGGTCATACACAATACCTCTTTGTACGGGATTGGCAAATAGGCCGAAACGAATTGACGTTCTTCCACTTTACTCGTCTGGTAATCGAAACTCGTACCGCTGAGCATGATTTTGGCGCCATGTACCGCCTGATTCAGTTCGCCGAGCGAGGTTGTCCAACGGCGCAGATCGAAAAACCACGTTCCTTCGAAACAGGTTTCGATACGGCGTTCGTTTCGCAGGAAACGGTCGAAAGCCACTTCACCGGCCAAGGCAATCTCATCCAGATAGGGATCTTCCTTAAGTCCCTCTTCACCGTCATAGGTATCGCGGCTGCGCAACCATCCGATCGCCTCTTTCGGAGACAGGCCGTAAAGAGTACCGGTAGGACCTACCACGTGGTTGGCCGCCTCGGCAAAAGCGAGCACCATGTGCGCCCAACGGATAAAGAATTTGGAATGAGGCAAACGACTCGGCGAGCGGTCCGCCCAGTTCAGTCCCATGTAAACGAACTTTTTGGTATAATAGCCCGTACGCGTATTCTTGGAGTTGATTTCAGGAGCATCCTTCCCGCCTTCATACGTCTCGAAGGTATAGGTCCCTTTGGGATTCGAATTACCGACCTCCACCGTCAGGCCATTATAAAAAATGTTGCTGTAAAAACGATTTTCACGGTTTTCGTAGGGGTGCTGCGGGTCATAGGGATAATTTGGAGACTCGCCGACCGGATAACCGTCC
>CASDWR010000099.1 GCA_949284665.1 uncultured Rikenellaceae bacterium
ATCAGCCTTGATATTCCGGCTATTACGACTTCTTCGCCGGGAGTAACTCCGGAGAGGATCTGGATGCGGTCACCCAGCTGACGTCCGGTCGTAACGGTGCGTCGTTCAGCAATTCCGTCTTTTATGACATAGAGGTATTTTTCGTTCGATCCCACCTGTTTCTGTACGGCGAGGTCGTTCACGGTTACACCCTCTTTTTCTCCGAAGTTGAATATGGTGCGGCAATACATACCCGGACGGAGAGTCAGGTAGTTGTTCGGAATCGTCACTTCGACGGTGAAAGTACGCGTTGTGGAGTTGATGGCCGGGTAGATCAACGATACGTTTCCGGTAAATTTCAGGTCAGGAAAGATGTCCACATCGATTCTTGCGGGCATACCCTGTTCCACTAAAGGGAAATACTGTTCCGAAATGTCGACCAACACTTTCAGCGGATTGATTTGCATCACCTGAAGGATACTTGCACTGCCGCTCGCATTCGGGGTCATGGAGAACATGTCGCCGGCTTCGTTGTAACGTCCCGTAACGATTCCATCGATGGGGCTCCGCAGTTCGATATTCTTTTTGAGGTTGTCGACGTTCTCGCGCATTACATCGATTTGTGTCTGGAGCTGGTCGATTTGCTGTTTCGAGATTCCTCCGGCTTCATAAACGTTGAAGTTCCGGGCGAAGTCGGCTTCCAGATTGGCCAGTTGGACTGCTGCCTGGTTGTACTGGTTTTTGTCCATGATCACCAGCAATTGCCCCTTCTTGACCTTATCGCCCACATCCACAAGAATCTCGTCGATTCTGACCGCCAGTGACGGACAGATGTTGTTTTCGACATAGGGTTCTATGTTCCCGGTAAATTCGGCAATCTGTCCGATTTTTTCGCTTCGTGCGGGAGCGGTTTTAACCAGTACTTTCCCCGATGTGTCCGCCGTTTGGACCTTGGCTTTGCAGCCGTTGAACAACAATGCGGTGATAGCCGCCAGACCGATCAAATAGTACTTTTTCATGGTGTTTTTTTACTTATGTTTATTTTTACTTTTATTTGTTTCATTCCGTAAATTCGTTTCTGCCGATGATTTTTTCGTAATCGGCCTGTGCGGATAGGTAGTTGTAGATGGCCTGCGAATAGTTCAACCGAGCTTGGGTCAAAGCCACTTCGGCTGAATTGAGTTCGAGGATTGTCCCGGCCCCGGCATTGTATCGGGTCAGGGATATGTCGTATGCTTTTTGGGCTTGAGAGACTGTTTTTTCGTTTGCCAACATGGTTTCATGGGCCGTAATGATGTCATTGATGGCGCTTTTAACCTGCATCCGTACGTTTTCTTCCAGGTAGTCGCGCTGGAGTTGGAGTTGTGCGATGCTGTTGCGGGTTTGCTTGACACGGCTGTTGATCTGTGATCCCGAGAAGATCGGTATTGATACCTGGATTCCTGCGGATATAGGGTGTTGCCACCAGTATTTTGAATCGGAAGTGGCATCGATACCGGGAAATCCGAGGGCACTCATATCCATGTCATTCCCGGTGACCGTGGCGGAACCGAATGCTGCGATGGTCGGTATGCGTTGCGAATTGATGACGCGAAGTTGGTTGCGGAGCAATTCCGTTTGGAGTTCCATGCTTTTCAGATCGCTGTTCCCGGAAATATCTTCATTGAGTTGTCCGCCGTCGACGACCGTGTCGGAGAAATCATCGAGCGATCCTTCGAGTATGAAGTCGACGCTTTGCGGCAGGTTGAGATAGATTCTGAAGAGCATTTTTGCAATTTCGATATTGTTTTTTGTCTGGATGATCGTCGGTTGCAGATTACTGAGTTGGACTTGGGCTGTCAGCAGATCGTATTCCGAGGCCAGTTCGTTTTCGTACATGCGGCGGGTGTTGTCGACGGTTTCCTGCAGATTTTTTTCGCTTGAGTAGAGTACCTGGAGTGACTGTTGGGCGAGCAGGATGTTGTAATACCCTTTTTTTACCTCATTGATCAGAGTGATTTTCGAGGAGCGTGCGGTTTCGATGGCGCTTTTCAATTGGGTTTCGTTCATCTGGAGGGTTCGGTAAACCGACGGTGCAAAGAGCGGCAGGGTCAGATTGGCTGATCCGGCGAAGGTGTTGTCGGCCCCGAACGAAAGGCCTTTGGCCATCTCCTGTTTTACGATGGAACGTGTATAGGATCCCGATGCCGACAGTGACGGCAGGTGAGAGCCGATGGTCTCTTTGCGGACATAGTCCTGCCGCTCGATTTCGAGATTTGCGATTTTTATGGTCGGATTGTCATTCAATGCGATCTCGATGGCACTTTTAAGGTCCAATTTGATCGGTTGGTTCGTCTCCTGCGCTTGGGTGAGCGGACTCGAAAAAGCGACCAGGAGAAACAAAGAATACTGTGCAATTTGACTTTTCATATTTTTGTATGACATATATTTATATTGTCTCACTTTCTTGTCTCTGTTTGTTTAGTTCAGACTTGTCTGTTGTTTGTTGTAACCGGTCCGAATGGAATTTCCCGGGCAGTTCGATGTCGTTCATGTATCGATCGATAATTTCTCTGCCTTTTTCGGTAGCTATTCCTCTGAAGAAAAAAAGAATAATAAAATTTACCACTTCTCTTCGGCGATATTGGCTGAATTTACCTTCGGTCAGGAATCCGGAGAGCCCGTACATTTGATGAGTGAAGATCGATACGGCCAGATCGACATCGAAGTTTTCGAGCAACAAACCTTGTTCGATCCCTTTTCGCATTCCGTTGTACATCATTTCCACACCTTTTTCGTAGTGTTTGATTACGGTCTGTCGGTAAATGTGGGGATAGAATTTTTGCAGGCTCTGTATCAGGGACGGGTTTTGATCCATGAACTGCCCGCTTTGCCGGAGGATGAATATGATTTGTTGAATAATATTTTCATTGTCCGTGACATTCTGGAGAAAATGGTTTTCCGATTCGATGAAATACTGATCCGCACACTCGTTGATTAGTTCTTCCTTGTTGGCGAACAATTCGTATATGGTCCTTTTTGAGATTCCGAGACGTCTGGCAATATCGTCCATGCGGACATTTTTCAGCCCCTCCTCGACGAACATTCGGGTCGCCTCTCTGATAATATGCAGTCTGGAGTCCATTTCCCATCATGATTTCACGCGGCAAATATATGGATAAAAAACTTTAGAAACAAAAAAAGTTTTCAAAATGTATTTATTGTTCATCGTATGTATGATAACTTATCAAATATCAAGCCTTTCCTTGAGCAGTTTGTATCCGTTGGAACTGATGCGGACAATGGCTCCATTTTGTAATACGACCTGTTGTTGTTGCCCGTACCGTTCGATTCGGGAGATATGTGTTGTGTTGACGATGAATGAACGGTGAATTCGTACGAATTCTTCCTGGGGCAGATGTTCTTCGAAATATTTCATCGTTTGTTCTTTGAGCCATTTTCCGTTCGATGTGACGATTGCGGCGTAGTCACCTTCGGCTTTAATGTAGATAATGTCGGGGAGAGGAATGATATGTATCTTTTGTCCGTTTTTGACCGATATTCGTTCCATGGTGTCGGAATGTTTTATAGGGGTAACGGTTGCGGATAAAGGTTCGTGTTCTTCGCCTTTTCTTTCAGAGGCGGCATTACAGAACAGCAGGGTGGTATACAAGAGACCTGAAACCAGGGTGCGTGCAGGAATTGTTGTCGAGAAGGCAGGAAAAATTTCGGGAGACAGAGTGCGTATCAGCAAGGTTTCGCTGCCGATGAGTGAACAGACGATAAAAATACCGGCGAGCAGTTTGTAGGGC
>CASDWR010000100.1 GCA_949284665.1 uncultured Rikenellaceae bacterium
AGAAACGCATTCCTCAATCGCTCCTGTTCGGTTTTCAACTCCTGCACGAAGTTGCCGTCGGCAGCGAACAGGCGGTTGAGAATCGCGATATTTTCGGAAGCGTCGTGACAATGCACCACCGCACCGAAATACTCCGGAGCAATTTTTACGGCGGTATGTACGGACGATGTAGTGGCCCCGCCAATCAAAACCGGGATACGGGCATGACGTCGTTGCAATTCCCGTACGACTTTTATCATCTCGTCCAGCGAGGGAGTAATCAATCCGCTCAATCCGATTGCGTCGGCGCCCCATTCGATCGCCGTATCGACAATATCCTCACACTCCACCATCACTCCCATATCCTTGATACGGTAACCATTGCATGCCATTACCACCGAAACGATATTTTTCCCTATGTCATGCACATCGCCTTTGACCGTAGCGACAAGTATTTTCTCCTTGTCGGCCGCTCCGTTTTCACGACTGTGTTCGATACGGGGCAGCAAAGCGCCCACACCCCGTTTCATGACCCGTGCGGTCTTGACTACCTGTGGAAGGAACATCCTGCCACTACCAAAAAGTTCACCCACCTTCTCCATGGCAGGCATGAACATGCCATCGATCACCTTCATCGGATCACCCGCCACGCGGCAGGCTTCATCCGCATCTTCTTCGATATGTTCCGTGATTCCTTTCAACATGGCATGTTCGATACGGGCAGCGACCGGCAATTCCCGCCAACTCTCCACCGAAGCCGACCGATGCACATCCTCCGAGGAGGCGACTTGACCTGCATAAGCGGCCAGACGTTCTGCGGCATCGGGACGTCTGCCCAACACCGCATCGGTGGCAAGTTCCAGCAAACGAGGCTCTATATCACTGTATATTTGTATCATCGCAGGATTTACGATTCCCATGTTCATTCCACGGGCCACCGCATGGTAGAGGAATACGGAATGCATGGCACTTCTTACGGAATTGATTCCGCGGAAAGCAAACGACAAATTGCTCACTCCTCCGCTCAGATTGACACCCGGACAGTGAGCCCTGATCCAACCGCAAGCCTCGATAAAATCGCGTCCGTAACGGTCGTGGCTTTCGATCCCCGTTGCTACAGCCAGCACATTGGGATCGAAAACAATGTCTTCGGCCGGAAAACCCGACTCGGTCAGCAATCGGTATGCCCGGGCAGCTACTTCGATTTTCCGCTCATAGGTGTCTGCCTGCCCTTTTTCGTCGAAAAGCATTACCACAACAGCCGCACCATAACGGCGAATCAAAGCTGCCCGCCTCAAAAATTCAGCCTCACCCTCCTTCAAAGATATGGAGTTGACGATACATTTACCCTGTACGCATTGCAACCCGGTTTCCAGGACCTCCCAAGAAGAAGAATCGATCATGAAGGGAACCCGGGCGACATCGGGTTCGGCAGCTGCCATATTCAAGAAACGACGCATGGCAGCAGGTCCGTCAATCATTCCATCATCGAAACATATGTCGATAATCTGTGCGCCCTCTTCTATCTGATGGCGCGCCACAGCTACCGCCTCCTCGTAACGCTCTTCCCGAATCATCCGGGCGAACCGGGCCGAACCGGCCACATTGGTCCTCTCTCCGATATTGACAAAATTGGAATGTTCGTCGACCGTCAATGTTTCCAAACCGCACAATACGGTTCGGTGCCGACGATCCGGCAGTGGTCTGGGGGCATACCGTTTCGCCACCGATGCTATCTCGACGATATGGGCTGGGGTCGTACCGCAACAACCGCCCACAATGTTCACCAGTCCCTCTTTCATATACTCTTCCACCTCGGCAGCCATACTGGAAGGGGTTTCGTCGTAGCCGCCTGCAAGATTGGGCAGACCCGCATTCGGATAGACCGAAATTCGAAATTCAGACACATCCGCCAGCCGTTTCAGATAGGGATGGAGTTGTCTGGCACCGAACGAGCAGTTCAGCCCTACGGCCAATGGTTCGGCATGTGCTACCGACGTATAAAATGCCTCTACGGTCTGTCCTGAAAGTGTTCTACCGCTATTGGTCAACGTCCCCGATACAACCAGCGGTCGGTGTTCATGCCGCTCTTCGAACACCTGCTCCGCGGCCCACAGCGCAGCCTTGCAATTAAGCGTATCGAAAAATGTCTCCAGCTGGATGATATCGGCGCCTCCATCGACCAACCCTCGTATCTGTTCAGCATATGCATCAACCAGTTCCGAAAACGTTATATTTCGGGCCGCCGGATCGTTCACATCGCCCGATATGGAGGCTGCCCGATTGGTCGGTCCCACCGATCCGCTCACAAACCGCGGTTTCGAAGGGTTGCGCAACGTGAATTCATCAGCCACACGACGTGCCAGCGATGCGGCGACACGGTTCATCTCATAAACATACTCCTGCAAACCGTAATCGGCCATCGACACGGCATTGGCGTTAAACGTATCGGTCGTTATGATATCCGCTCCGGCAATCAAATATTTGCGGTGAATCTCTTCAACCGTCTCCGGGCAAGTCAACACAAGCAAGTCGTTACATCCTTTAAGTTCCGACGGCCATTCTGCAAAACGCTGCCCACGATAATCGGCCTCTTCGAGGCCGAGGGCCTGTATCATCGTCCCGAAACCTCCATCGAGGACCAGAATACGTTCCGCCAACGACTCATATATCGATTTCCCATACATCATTTCCACCCTTTCTCTCCCGACAGTTCTTTGTCGTATCATTTCTTCCGGTCCCGGCAAGAAAAGACCGACTCATTTTTCTTATTCAGACGAAAACGCTACCGTTCTTCTTCCACGGGAACGATTTCAAACAGTTTATTCCAGTTTTTCCCCGTCACGAAAAGCCGGCAACCATCCGGATCCCAAGCAATCCCATTGAGCACATCCGTGTCCGGTGTCCGATCGGCAAAAGGCAGCAATCCCTCCAGATCTACCGTTTTCTCTACCCGGCCATCAACAGGGTCGATGCAGACGATGAGGTCGGACATATAAAGATTCGCCCATATCCGACCATCTATCCACTCCAGTTCATTCAACATCTTCAACCGATTACGTCCCATCATTACCCGGATTGTACGTTCCACCTCGAATGTCTCGGGGTCAATAACCCGGATACAATCGCTGCCATCGCTCATATAGAGTTTTTCCCCGTCCGATGTCAATCCCCATCCCTCTCCATCATAGGTAAAAGTCTTTAACAAGCGAAAATCATCCGCATCATAGACGAAACACTTACCCTCCATCCACGTAAGCTGATAGATACGACCGTCGAGCAATGCGATCCCCTCTCCAAAATACTCCGCATCAAGATTGCGGTGAAGATCGGGTTGTCCCGATTCGATGGCCACACGTCGCAACTGGGATGCACCGTACAGGCCTGTCCCTTCGTACAATTTCCCCTTGTACCAGAACAGACCCTGAGTATAG
>CASDWR010000101.1 GCA_949284665.1 uncultured Rikenellaceae bacterium
AAAAATGTCATGAAAACGAAATGCAATGCTCCGAAAGAGACAATGACAAAAGCTCACAACACGACCAAACCGGCGGCCGATAAAACATCCACCCCTACGAAAGGTTCGGGTTGCGGTTGCGGCACCGGTAAAAAGAAGTAATCCGCACACCCGAAGCCTAAATGACTTGAAAGCCCCGGTACCGTATAGACGGTACCGGGGCTAGTATATTAATGGGACGACACCCTAAAATTGTACCTGCAAATCGCTCCCATTGATAGGGCGACGGTCGTAAAACGGCTTACAATAAACCTGTGAGATGGCCCAGATCAAGGCATACACGACCGGAGCAAATGTACCATATTCCAATAACTCGCCGCCACACCGCCAACCACATGTTTCATATCCTGTGGCAAAGGCCTACGGGGAAAACCTATCGGTGTTTTTCATCGATCATGAGCGACGGCAATTCTCCAGCCACAAACCGTACCGTAACCGGGCACACCGCATATACGGCAGCAATGCAAACCATTTTTCTTGAAGGAACAGTTTATAAGACTATATTTTCAAGCACCAGCACACCCTGCAAACAATCCATCCGGCAACAAGACGCGACACACTACTCCTCGAACCACATTTTATCGCAAATAGCATTATCCACGGGGCAATAACAAGGTCCGCATTCCGGACAACGGGTCTTATCGTCATGTGTTTCATCACATTCAGCCATTTCCCAGAGATTATCCATCAACCGGTCAAGTCCTATCCGACAGCACATTATTTGCGTATTACGGTAAGAAATTACCGATTTTTTTCATACCTTTGTGGAAGCCGAAACAAATTCACAAAAATCATAACAACACTGAAAGCAATGAAAAAAATCTTAGCCGCAGTACTGTTCTCCGCGTTGATAGCAGCCTGCAATCCCGCCGCGAAAGTCAAAGTGACCGTCTCCAATCCGATCAATCTGGAACGAACCAACGAAACCGTAGAAGTGGCATGGTGCGACATTACGGAAAAAATCGCCGACGTCACCCCCGAAACCGTCGTAGTTCTCGGCCCCGGCAAGGTACAAATCCCTTCCCAGATTCTCAGGAATTCCAAAAACGAACCCCTGTCGATTATTTTCCAGGCAACAGTAGCCCCATCCTCGAAAACCGTATATAAAATAGTAAAGGGTGAACGGGAAGAATATCCCTCTCAGGTATACGGTCGCTACGTACCTGAACGACTCGACGACTACGCGTGGGAAAACAATCTGGTTGCCTACCGTCTTTACGGTCCGGCTCTGACCGATCCCGTGGCACCAGGTATTGATGTATGGGTTAAATCCACCGACAAACTTATCATCAACGAATGGTTTGCCCGCGGCAACTACCACCATAATTATGGCGAAGGCATGGACTGCTACAAAGTCGGGACGACTCTCGGTGCAGGGGCCTGTGCCCCCTACGTGGATGACAAGCTGTGGTTGAGTGGCAACTATGCCACCCAGGAGTGCCTGGCAAACGGTCCCATTCGCACCACCGTTCTCTTGACATATGCACCGTTCAAAGTGGGAGACACCGAAGTCACCATGGAAAAAATCATCACGCTGGATGCCAATACCCGTTTCAACAAGATTATCAACATCTATCATGGCGATTTCGACATATTGCCCATAGCTGCCGGAATTATCCGTCATGATGTCAAGAGGGAAAACATCAACGATATCTACGTGTCCCTTACCGAAGCCGCTTCCGACTCCAAGGATCCTGCACGTGACGGCGACATATCGTTGGCAATCATTATGCCCAAAGCCAAAGGATTGGCCGATGTCGACAACCACTGTGCGATTTACGGCGACGTGATCAGTGGTGAACCGCTGATTTACTGGAGCGGTTCGGGCTGGAGCCAGGGCGGCATCGAAAGTCCAGAAGCATGGGATAAGCTGGTGAGCGAAACAGCCCAGAAGGTTGTCGCCCCTCTGACTCTCACAATAAAATAACTGTTATCCCGAAATCAAGGGGAAGACAAAAATGGACGGTTCCTAGCAATTGAACCGTCCGTTTTTTCTACATGCGAGATATTCTCAATTTACGACACGGAGAGACAAACTGATCCGACATAATTAACTCTCATGGGGATCGGACGGAACCGTTTTCAACATCGCATATACCCCATACCCAAAAGACATACGCTTCCCGTCCGGTATGAATATCTCGCAATCGTCCGGTTTCAGGACCGATCCTTCTACCGGCGGACACATGACTCGTCGTACAAGACCGACAGAATTTGTTCCCTTCATACGATCACTGTCGGACATTAAACCATATCCGAACATCGAGACCAAATCGCAAATCGACCCTTCGTATCTCCCCGATAGACGGATTGTCCCTTTCCATCACAATTTTCCATACGATCGATTCCGGCAAACTCAAAATTCTCACCACGCACGCCGCCCTTCAATACTCCACCGGCAAGGCCTCCCCTTGGTTCTCCTCATCGTATACTGTTTCCACATTGCAGGAACCGTGTAAAAGAAAAAACCTCACAAAAAAGATCCGTCCCGTACGATACGGGACGGATCTCTCCGATTCAAATATAGACAGATTAACCTGTCGAACAATGTGTCGACGGTTAGAGTTCGATCAATTTGTACTTCGGCACGAGCGCCTTCATGATAATCCATGCAACGAGATAGGCAACCGCACAGATACAGAAAACGATCATATAACCGGCTTCCTTACCTTCGAACCCGAGGAACGAGAAGGCTGCCCCCAGATTTTCGGAATGGGTAAACAATGCCCCTGCTCCTTTGTTGATCAGGAATGACCCCACACCTCCTGCCATACCGCCGATACCGGTAATGGTCGCGATTGCGGATTTGGGGAACATATCACCGATTGTCGAGAAGAGGTTGGCCGACCAGGCCTGATGTCCGGCTCCGGCCAAACCGATGATCACTGCTGGCCACCATGCAGAATAGGCGCCGAGCGGCTGTGCAAACAAGGCCAAAAGCGGGAAGAATGCAAAAATAAGCATGGCAAGCATTCGTCCGCTGTATGGGTTCATCCCCTTCTTGTCAACAAAGATTCTTGGCAAATATCCGCCGAAAATAGAGAGTACGGTCACAATGGCGTAAAGTACGATAATCAATGCCATCCCCATCCCCGACGATGATTTATAACCGAACTGATCCGAGAAATAGGCAGGTGCCCAGAAAAGATAGAACCACCATACCCCATCGGTAAAGAACTTACCGACAATAAACGACCATGTCTGACGATAGGTAAAACTCTTCCAAAGAGAAATGGCTTTCCCCTTTTGGCCCTCATCAGCAGCTTTTTGTGCAGCTTCCTGCTCGTCATCCTGATGGATATATTCGAGTTCCGCCTTGTTGACGAATTTTGATTTTTCCGGTTTATCGTACATGAATACCCAGAATGCCATCCAGATAAAGCCAAGTGCACCAATTACGATAAAAGCCATTTCCCAACCGCCGCCGACACCTTTGTTCTTGAAATACTCGGCCAACAGAGGAATAGTAGCAGGGGCGACCAAAGCTCCCACTGACGCACCGGCATTGAAGATCGATGTAGCGAACGCACGGTCTTTCTTTGGGAAATATTCAGCAGTAGTCTTGATGGCAGCAGGGAAGTTTCCGGCTTCACCGAGTGCCAGAATAGCCCGCGCTGCCAGGAAAAGCCATACGCTGACCGTTGCGATTCCCAGAGCAGCTGTTGTCCCGGCCTCGACTGCAGTCATGACAGCGACTGATTCGTACCCTTCGATATGCATTGTCAGCCAACCGCAGGCAGCATGCGCACACGCTCCAAACGACCACACGCCAATCGACCACAAATACCCTTTTTTCGTACCCATCCAATCCACGAATTTTCCGGCAAACAGCATGCAGATGGCATAAATGATGGAAAAGAATGCGGTGATTGTTCCGTAATCATTGTCCGTCCAGTGGAACTCCGGAGCGATAAAATCTTTCCAGGTAAGAGAAAGCACCTGACGATCCATGTAATTGACGGTAGTAGCCACGAAAAGCAGAACGACCATCCACCATCGCCAGTTGGTCATCAGTTGTTTTGATGTATTGTCCTTCATAAATTCAATCGGTTAATATGATTATCTATTGCGTTTGATCACGTCGAGAGCGAAACGGCACTTTTCAACGATCGCTTTCCAATCCTTGGCGGCAATCACATCTTTCGGGAAGAGTTGCGACCCCATACCCACACAGAAAGTACCGGCCTTCATCCACGCCGACAGATTTTCTTCGGTCGGCTCGACAGCTCCGGTAGCCATAATCATGGCCCACGGAAGCGGAGCTTTCACGTTCTTGACAAATGACGGCCCCCCCACATTACCTGCCGGGAACACCTTGGTCAGATCGCACCCTGCCTCCTGTGCCATACCGATCTCCGTTACAGAGCCGCAACCCGGCGTGTAGGGGACCAAATGGCGGTTGCAGATACGTGCCACTTCGGGATTGAAATAGGGACCCACTACGAAATTGGCCCCATACTGCATATAGAGCGCAGCAGTAGGTGCATCTACTATGGATCCTACCCCCAAAATCATTTCAGGGCACTCCTTTTCAGCAAACTTGACCAATTGAATGAACACTTCGCTGGCAAAGTCGCCGCGGTTGGTAAATTCGAATGCTCGAACTCCGCCATCGTAGCACTCCTTGAGTACTTGTTTGGCAACTT
>CASDWR010000102.1 GCA_949284665.1 uncultured Rikenellaceae bacterium
AAAAGTTTTATGCCTTTAATTCCGCCAACGGGTTAATATTTATAATGCGAGCAGCGGAATTATTCGGGACAATGGCTCTTCGAGCATGAGTATGACGTTGACGAAGAATATCTTCTATTCTTCAAAGGAATCGATACTTATGAGCTACAGCGGTGCGTTGACTTCGTCCGACAATGTGGTTTGGGGCGAGGGAGCGACCTGGAGCGGTGCGGATGCACTCACAGGGACGCTTACGGTCGATCCTCAGTTCAAGGATGCGGCCAATGGCGATTTCACGCCGCAGAATGCGGAAGTGATTGCTGTTGGAGCGGGAGCTGCTCAGTGATGATATTCGACCGGTTGTTCGGACGGGAGATCGCATGGGAACTCGGGAATATGGCTCGGGACGATTGCGAAATCTGTTCCGTATGAAGGATCGGAAGCGAATATGAATATTCAGGTATGGTCGGGATACAGTTGCGGTTCGCATCCGCAACCGTATCCCGACCTTGTATTTTATGCCTGTGTCTCGGTAACAGTATGATGGATGCGGTACGTCGGTGTCGAGTGTGGTTCGGTGATCGGTGACAAGGAGTTGCCCGCTATGGGATGGGTAAACGGCAACGATGTGCCTGTGTTTGATTGCTGTCCGGTATGGCATACCTCTCTGGCAGGTTGCACGGAGTGTTTTTATTGTCGGTCGAAGATTCGTTTCCGGGTCCGGTCACCGGAAGCTGAAGAAGAGCATCCGTGGCGGATCATCCGCGGGTGTCGGGAAAGGCACCCCGCCGTGGGGGAGCACCGCCACGAGTCGGTCTCCCCGCACGGCGACCGGGACTCTGAACCATCCGGAGCGAAATCGAAGAACAATGGGGGAACGCAGGCCGTATCCAAATAAAATTGTTTCCGTAGACCGTCGGAATGAGTTGCTTAACCGAGCAAGGCATTCGGGGGGAAGTAAAAAAATCGAGATTCCTCTTGCTATCGGGAATGGTTTGTGCTATCTTTCGGCAAGAAATTTTCCTGTTCCCATGGCTCGAGATCTAATAATTTCCCTGTATCGGCCCGATACTGAACAGCCTATGGAAGTGCCTTGTTCGGATATGGGTGTTTCGGCCGGTTTCCCTTCGCCTGCCGATGACTTCATGCCTCGGTCGCTCGATCTGAACCGGGAGTTGGTGAGGCATCCTGCCTCTACCTTTTATGCCCGTGTCAACGGTGACAGCATGACGGGTGACGGCATCGACGATGGCGACCTGTTGGTGATCGACAAAGCCGTGGAACCCTATGACGGCTGTATTGCCGTCTGTTTTCTCGATGGTGAGTTTACGTTGAAACGGGTCCGTATCGATGCGCACGGTGTTACCCTTGTGCCGGCCAATCCGAAATATCGACCCATTCCCGTTGCGCCCGACAATCGGTTCATCGTGTGGGGTGTGGTGCGTTATGTCATTAAAAAAGTCTGATGTGCGATGTACGGATTGGCTGACTGCAACAATTTTTTTGTCTCCTGTCAACGGGTATTCGACCCATCGCTCGAGGGACGTGCGGTGGTGGTGTTGAGCAATAACGACGGTTGTGCCATTTCGCGCTCCAACGAGGCCAAGGCGTTGGGAATCCGTATGGGGCAACCCTATTATCAGTTTGCCGATCTGGTGCGGGCGGGCCGCGTGGAGGTTTTTTCCTCCAATTTCATGCTCTACGGAGATATGAGCCGGAGAATACACCAGACGTTGCGCGAGCTGGTTCCTGCAATAGAGGCCTATTCGATCGATGAGGCTTTCCTCGATTTGAGGGGGATCGATAGCGGGGGACTGGCAGCTTTGGGCCGTCGGATTTCGGCTACGTGCCTGCGTAATGTGGGCATTCCGGTGAGTGTGGGGATCGCCCCCACCAAGACATTGGCCAAGATTGCCTCCAGGCTTTGCAAACGTTATCCCCGTCTGGAGGGTTCTTGTTACATGCACCGTCCGGAAGATGTGGCCAAAGTATTGGCCCGTTTCCCGATCGGGGATGTCTGGGGGATAGGACGTCGTTATGCCCGACGGCTGGAGGAGCGGGGCGTGCATACGGCGGCCGATTTCTGTGCCTGTTCTGTCGGGTGGGTTCGAGCGCATATGGGCATGGGAGGAGAACGTACATGGCGGGAACTTCACGGCGAACCCTGTATCGAATTCGAACATGCGGCTGCTGCCCGCAAGCAGATATGTGTGTCTCGGACGTTTGCGTCCGAGATTACGGATTTCGAGTCGTTGCGCAGACAGACGATTCTATATGCGACCATGTGTGCCGAGAAGCTGCGCCGGCAGGGAAGTGTTTGTGGAGAGGTACAACTTTTTGTTGCCACGAATCGCCATCGAAGCGACCGTCCCCAGTATGGCAACTCCGTACTGATGGCACTGCCTGAGCCGACGGACAGTACGATCCTCCTGGCACATGTCGTGACGGATGCCCTGCGGGAGATATTCCGTCCCGGGTTCGCCTATAAGCGGGCCGGGGTGGTACTCTCGGCAATTGTGTCACGCGGGGGGATGCAGGTTTCCCTGTTCGATGATGCCGACCGCGAACGCCACTCCCGGCTGATGCATGCACTCGATAGCGTGAACGGGAAATTGGGTCCGAACTCCGTGATGCTTGCCTCGCAGGAGTTGCAGGGGCTTCGGATGCATCGCGAACATCTCTCGCCCAGCTATACGACCGATTGGAACGATATCCTGCAGGTCAAGGTTTGAAAAAGTGAGCATAATGCCTTCAATAACAGGAAAATATTTGGTCGTTACGAAAAAAGATGTATGTTTGTTCTGTAACGTGTCCTTGGTGTTGAATTTAACTTGACATGTTTAACTGTAAAACGAGTTGTCTATCGTATCGAGTTGGGCATGGGAATGCTGTATGGATTGAAAACATGGGGATCGTCCGCTTCATTGCCGACCCTTGTGAAAGCGAATCTGGAAGCCTTGGGGGACAATGAATCCCACTCGAGCGAATATTGCGACTACGGGACGATGGGGTATTGCTATGATGCCTGTTCGGTGAGAGGTATCGTGATCAAATGTACAGCACAGGAGACTGCGGAGTCATGTTGGAGACATGTGTGTTGTACGAAATATTATCGAGCGACATAAAACAGACCGTGTTGATGAAGAGTAAAATTACCTGATTGGTTTGGATGGCGGTTGCGGCCGTCAGGTGCGGGACTCGGAGCGGACATGCGAGACGATCGTTTATCGGAAGGGCAAGCCTGCGATGCAGGAGGCGAACAAATTTCTGAATGGGGTCTCTTTTACGATGATCTTTACCGATCCCGACAATCGGGAGTTGCCGATACAAAGTTTCAAAATCGGGACCGAGAGTTTTGATCAGGCTCTCAAATCGGGCCGGAGACTGGTCCGCAACAGATTGTTGTACGGCAGGTAGGCCGTTTGTGGATCAGCGGGTCCTTACTGAAGCCGGGGAATGTTCCCGCAGGTGTCCGCAAGGGGCACAACCGGAAAGCGTGTCACAATCGGGAAACGGCACCTCTTGGCCTGTTCATTATCCGGGCCGGGAAATTCTCCCTGACCGAATTATTTAAGTGGATAAAGCCTTGCTGGATGAAGCAAAGCTTTGCTGCAACGTCTGTAGCAATGTCCCGTATCCTTGCAGTCGGGGGGTGGAATGTTTTTGCAAACGTATGTTTGATGTGCGTGTGCACGGGGTACGCCAGATGTACAGTAGCCGTGGGCGGTGTATCGCCATGCTTGGCCCCTGAGTCATGGCAGGCACTTACCACTCGATCTCCTGCAAACCGTGTTGTCGGAGGTATTCGTTGGCCCTGCTGAAATGGCAGCAGCCGAAAAAACCGCGGTCGGCGGAACGTGGCGATGGGTGGGCAGCCGTCAATACGAGGTGGCGATTACGGTCGATGATGCTCCCTTTCCTCTGGGCATGGGCTCCCCAGAGCATGAATACCAGATGCTCACGCCGGTCGTTGAGCAGTCGGATCACTGCGTCCGTAAATTCTTCCCAACCGTGTCCGGCATGCGAACCGCTCTCCCCGGCACGGACCGTGAGGATCGAATTCATCGGTAATACCCCTTGTCTAACCCAGCGCTCGAGTCTCCCCGAAGTGGGTATGGGACGGCCCGTATCGTCGTGAACCTCCCGAAATATGTTTTGCAACGAACCGGGTATGGGAAGTTTGTCGGGTACCGAAAAACAGATGCCGTAATAGAACCGCGGATCGGGATAGGGGTCTTGCCCGAGAATGACTGCTTTCACCCGATCGAAAGGACACAGGTTGAATACCCGGAACAAATCCTTGTTTACGGGACAGACG
>CASDWR010000103.1 GCA_949284665.1 uncultured Rikenellaceae bacterium
CAACTACGTGACAATGACTCGGATAACAGACCGAGCCAATATTTCTATTACTCGGATATCGACATCGAACAGGCGACTGCAGACTCGGTATACAAACAAAAAATATTCAGTTACGGAAAGACCTACTCTCTCAATGCCAACGTAACATATACGGAACCGCTCGGAAAAAAATCGTTGATGAGCATGGAGTACCGCTTATCGTATGACTATTCGGACAACGATCGCAAGACCTATCTCTGGGACGAGGAACTCGATTCGTTCAACCCCCAATTCAGCGATCTGCTCTCGAACATCTACAATAGCGGATATCTTACGCAAAGGGTTGGCCCCGGATATCGCTATGCCAACCAAAAAAAGACAAACATAGTAGCCAATGTTTCCTATCAACACGCATCATTGACCGGGGAACAGACCTATCCGCAAACTATCGGTAACATGTCCTATACATTCGATAACGTAATGTATTTTGCAACGGTCCAACTAAATTTCAACTCGGCCAATACATTGCGTATATTTGCGAACTCGTCGACCACAAATCCAAGTATCTCTCAATTGCAGGACGTAACCGACATGTCGAACACCCGGCTTGTCACGTCCGGTAATCCTGACCTTATTCCGACCTATTCTCACAATTTTCGTGCTCACTATACGAATTCGAACGTTGCGAAAGGTCGCACATTCATGTTTGCACTCTCATTCCGTACCAGCACGGACTATATAGCTAATTCGATAATCAACAATGACCCTGATTTCGTCATCCCGGGCACGAACGGCACCCTTCTCGGTCGCGGGAACCAATTCTCACGCCCGGTAAACATGAACGGATACTGGAGAGTTTTCAGTCAAATCAGCTACGGATTCCCTCTTAATCCGATCAAAAGCAACGTGACAGTCTACGCTTCCGGTTCTTTCGGGGAGACACCGAACATGATCAATTCGGCGCGGAATACGCTGACGGAACAATACCTCTTCGGTGGCTTGCAACTGAGTAGCAACATCAGTGAAAATGTTGACTTTACGATATTCTACAATGCCAGCTACAACATTAGCGACAGTCGTTTGTCGGTACGGAATACTAGCATGAATCAATACGCTTCCGGTAATATCAAGTGGGTGTTCTGGAAAGGTTTTACCTTTACCGGCAGCGCCGTATATAATAAATACGTAGGATTTACGGATGACTACCGTGAAGAGTACCTGATTTGTAACATGTTTATCGGCAAGAAGGTATTCCGCAGTCAACTCGGAGAGTTCACCTTTGGCGTGAATGACCTGCTCAATCAGAACCGGAATTTCCGTCATTCAGTGAACAGCACATACATACAAAACTCTCTCACCAATGCAATCGGTAGATACTGGTCGCTTAAATTCATCTACAACCTGCGGAACTTTAAAGGTAAGAGTATAAACCCCGACGGGCTGAATGATGACAAGCCTCAACAAAGAGGTCCGGGTGGAGGCCCCGGAAGACCCGGTTTCGGTCCGCCCCCGATGCATCATTAAGCGGAAAGCAGAGGTTTTCCTATTCCGCTCCGCAAAGCATGCATGGCACATTCACAAAAATTGTCCGGATTTACATTCTCAGTAAATCCGGACAAAAATTTTAAAGATTGAGGAGAGTCGATTTAAATGTCCGGCTTGTCCCGACATCTCGAAACCTCCGTTCGGCCATCCTCCATACGGTTCATCCATGAGGCAACTATGTTGCCGAAAATCGTGAACATGGATGACACCGGGAGAGTCCCGCCGATAAGGAAATACTACTTGTCGAAAAGCGACTTGGCAATTCCCATTTCCAAACCTCGCAACTCGGCAAGGCCTCTCAACCTGCCATAACAGGAGTAACCTGGATTGGATTTTTTATTCAAATCATCGCACATCTGATGCCCGTGATCGGGGCGAACAGGGATGGAAACCTTGCGGCGCTGCTGCACTTCAAGCAAAGCTTTCATCATACCGTACATATCGACATTACCCTCGAGGTGGTTGGCTTCATAGAAATTGCCCTCGGCATCACGCTGCGTACTGCGCAAATGAACAAAACCGACCCGATCGCCGAACTCATGCATCACTTCTACCAGGTCATTATCTCCCCGGACACCGAACGAACCTGTGCACAGGCACAATCCATTGGATTTGTTCGGCACTTCCTGAATCAACCGACGGAAATCATCGGCTGTCGAAAGGATACGAGGCAAGCCCAGGATCGAATAAGGAGGATCATCGGGATGAATCACCATCTCCACACCCACCTCATCGGCTACGGGCGTGATCTCTTTCAAGAAATAGATCAAATTCGCACGCAACTGTTCTGCATCGATATCTTTGTAGCGATCCAATGCTTCACGGAACTGGTCCAGAGTAAAACTCTCTTCCGAACCAGGAAGACCGGCAATCATATTCCGCACAAGCAGATGTTTCTCATCCTCGCTCATCTTCTCGTAACGTGCCTTTGCACGGGCAATCTCTTCGGGAGTATAATCAGCCTCCGCCCCCTCTCTCTTGAGGATAAAAAGATCGAATGCAACAAAAGCCGCCTTCTCGAAACGCAAAGCGCGTGAACCGTCAGGTAACTCATATGCCAAATCGGTTCGAGTCCAATCGAGTACGGGCATAAAATTGTATGTCACGCAATAAATACCACATTTGGCAAGATTACGGATACTCGTTTTATAATTCTCAATATACTTTTGAAAATCACCGGTTTGTGTCTTTATATGTTCATGCACAGGGACACTTTCCACCACGCTCCAGACCATTCCGGCATCGGCAATCATTTTTTTTCTTTTTTCAATCTCCTCAACTGTCCAGACTTCCCCGTTGGGGATATGGTGTAGAGCATGTACGATATCCGTTGCTCCGGCCTGCCGGATATAGGACAAAGGTACTGGATCATTCGGGCCGTACCAACGCCACGACTGTTTCATCAAATACATAGTTGAAATATATTTTTCGTTTTACTTCGTTGCGAATGTCTTATATGGAGAAAGCATCGAAACCGCCATCGATCACGGTCACTGTACCCGATACGAATTTCGAACCCTCGCTGGCCAGCCACTGAAGAGTGCCAAGCAATTCATCCGGTTCACCGAAACGTCCGTAAGGCGTATGAGCAAGGATCGTATGGGAACGGGGCGTAAGGCTTCCGTCAGGATTGGTCAGCAATGTACGATTCTGTTCCGTCAGGAAAAATCCGGGAGCAATCGCATTAACACGGATACCAGACCCGAATTTGGTTGCCAACTCACCGCACATGTATTTCGTAAAATTGACCACAGCGGCCTTGGCAACGCCATAGCCTGCCACACGAGTCAACGGACGAAGAGCGGATTCGGATGAGATATTGATAATCGATCCCTCTTTTTGTGCGACCATTGCCTTTGCAAATACCATGGTAGGGATAACCGTACCGAACAAATTCAGATCGACGACCTTTTTCACAGCATCGATGTCCAGATCGAAGATCGTTTTGTCGGGCGGGATCGTTGCACCAGCCATGTTGCCTCCTGCTCCGTTAATCAACACGTCGATACGGCCGTAACGTTCCATAATCTGATCGTAGTTCTTTTCAACGACCTCTTTGTTAAGTACATCCGTATAGAAGAACGCAACCTCTCCACCTTCGGCACGTACTGCATCGGCCAATTTATTGCCTGCTTCCTCATTACGGTCGAGAATGACTACTTTTGCACCCTGTTCCGCAAAATGGTGTACCATCGAATTGCCGAGGATACCGGCAGCTCCGGTAATTACCACTACTTTCCCTTTTACATCAAACAAGTTTTTCATAACGTGACAATATGTATTTTGAAGATTTGTCGAACGCAATCCGTTTTGACATTGCGTTGTTTGTGTCTCAAAATTAATCAATTTTTCAGAATCCGTGTACGCACACGACGATTTTGTTATCGAAAAAGATTCTGTTGTTGTTACTTACGACGATTTTTATCCTTTTTGGTCATTTCGCGTCAAATGAATCGCCGCCGTGGATTGGTTTTTGCTATTCCCATGCATTGAACCGACAGAGAGTCGATCTCTTTTCGGTGTTAAACAAACCATAAAAAGTTTCAATTATGAAGTGGCAAAGTTATATCGCATTCCTGCTCGTCGCAACGGCAGGTGCCGCCATTGCCCTGCTTGTCGCTCCGCAATCGGGAGACGAAATGCGAAGAAGCATCATGCACAGGATCAAAGAGGGTGAACGGAAAACCCGCGAACAAATGGCAAAATTGTCCTCTGATTCAAATTAAACGAGAAGGCTGGATCCAAAAGCAGATCCGGCCTTCTCGTTATTTGTCATATATCCGGCAATGCTCTCATCCGGCATCTTCTTCGAGCGTCAGTCGATTCCTGACCGGATTCGAATAGATGTGCAACATGATATCATATAGTTCACTCCGATCCCCCTCCACCGTATCCAATTGCCGATTCATGTAGGTTTCGAAACTCTTTTTCTGCTCATCGGTATAATGATCGGAAAAGCGGTGGTCTCCGGTGATCAAATCGTAAGCGATGTAATTCGTTTCATAAAGCCTGTATCCTTCGATAATCCGTCTGTCGATCAAATGTGCCACATTGCGCAACAACTCGTTCGCATTGTCTCCGCGGCAGGACTCGATCTCTTCCCGGGTAATAGGTTTGACGAATTCGAGATGCACCTTGCCTTTCCACTGGCGGATACCGGTCATAATACTCTTCATATCTTCCCCCTTCTCCTTCACGTAATTTTGCCGGATACGTCTCACATAAATTTCATGTGCCTTGAGCGCGTCACAACTCTCATATTCATAAGATATGGCAATCGGTGCAATATGCAATGCCGAGAGAGCCTCCACCGGATCCTTGGCTCCACCCAGCGTAAACATCTTCAACAATCCCTGATCGGTTCGGTCGTTGCCATCTTTGGTTCGCCCGTCACGTTGGGATATCCAGATCGACCGACCGGCAGCAACCACCTCATGCAGGTGTACCGATAGACGCATCGAATTGCAAACCAAATCGCGAGCACTCCCTCCGCGTATAATCTTGAACATTTTATTCGAACGACCAAAATCCTCCACAAACGGAGAACTGATCAAATTGCTTCCGAATGTAATTTCTGTAGTATCGACCCCTTCGGTAAGCAATACATATTGGAGCAGCGCCGTATCGAGTACGATATCACGGTGATTGGAGACATACAGATGCCCCTCTTTCAAAGAGACATGTCCCAATCCGCCATATGTAAATCCGGACATAGTGGTATGAACGACCTTCATCAGCAACGGATACACAAATTGTCGCTGAAATTCATCTGCACTACGTATAGACAGAAGCCGTTCCTTGACCGGCTCCAACGCACCCTCGGGAAAAGCAAAAGCCACCACATTGGCAAGATTCGGACTCTCTGCGATACGCCGCATGGCTGCCGGAATCTCGCTATCATAAAATGGCCGCAAATCATCGAAATTATCCGTACATTCCATAATTACATCAAATATTCGGCATTGCAAATATACAACTTTTCACAAAACAACTTGCACATTACGCGAGAAATACCTATTCCTCACCGACTCGCACACCCTCCGTCAAAAACGGCTCCCGGAAAACATCCGAGTTATAATCGCCATTGAAAAATTACCCGGACACACAAAACGTAGTATGTCCGGGTAAAATCATCCAATCCATCCCTTGCAGAAGAATCCGAATCCGGCCTCTTCGAACAAGGGACCGACCCATTGTTATCCGATTGCGACGATCGGACCGTTTTCCGCGACAGTATCTCCTTCCTTGACAAAAATTTCCAGCACCTTTCCCGTAAAATCGGAAGCAATGCTGTTTTCCATCTTCATCGCTTCAAGGACTACAACATCCTGTCCGACAGATACCGTATCGCCAACTTTTACCATGATTTCGATTATACGACCCGGCAGAGGAGCAACAACCAAATTACCCTTTACCGCTTTAGGCTCAACAACAGCCGGTTGAACCGGTTGTGTACCTTCGGTAGACTCCAGTTCAAGCAACATGCCGCCTTCTGCAACCGTATCACCTTCAGCGACGAGCAATCGTTTCACACGGCCGTTTATCTCGGAAGTAATGCTGTTCTCCATCTTCATTGCCTCAATCACCATTACATCCTGTCCCTGGCCGATCAAGTCTCCCTCCTTGACAAGAACCTTAAACACGCGGCCAGGAAGCGGTGAAGTTACCACTGGACCCGTAATTTCCTCTTCCTTCGCTTTTACAGAAGGCCCGTCTTCTTTGACTACAGGCTTTGCCGTTTCGAAAGCCGCTTTTTTCATCTTCTGCAAAAAGTCTTTCGCCACCATCGGGAACAATTCGAGCAACAATACCTCTTTTTCATTCTCGGCAAGACGCACTCCGCCATACTCGGGCAATACAGGGTTGGGTTGCATCTGATATTTCGAGGTGTCGTAAGGGGTCTCCTCCCGAACGCCTGCAATTTTAAAACGGAATTCCGGATCGATCGGGACCGGCGTATGGCCATATTCTCCTTTCACCAGACTGACAAACTGATTGGAAACCGTCGAATACATCGGCTTCCCTTTCTTGGCATCGATAGCACAGTTAACGGCCTGTGCACCGACAATCTGACTCGTCGGTGTCACCAGAGGCGGCAAACCGGCTGCCAACCGCACCGTGGGTATCAATGCCATGGCCTGCTCAAGAATATCTTCGCTCTTAAGTTGTTTCAACTGGGCTACCATGTTGGTATACATACCTCCTGGCACTTCGGCTTTCTTAACCAACTCATTCGGTTTCGGGAAATTGAAATATGCTTCAATCTTATGGCACGCCTCGATGAGAGCCTCTTCGTTCTCTGTCTTGGCAGCCTCGATTGCCTTATCGAATTCAGCCTCAACCTCTGCAGGAAGGGTGTCTTTCAAGGGATCGAACGGTTTTGGGAACTGTTTTACTGCGTCGAATGCCTCCAATTCCTTTCGGATTTCGTATAATTCTTTATTAATCTTCGCCACAGCCTCCATATTGATATCCAGTTCCACACCCATCTTTTTGCAGAACAGATATACCAACTCGATAGCCGGGGCCGCAGGTCCGCCGGCAAAGTTCCATATGTTCGTATCCACGATGTCGACACCGGCCGCAATCGCCGAAACGACTGATGCAAGACCATACCCAGGAGTACAATGTGTATGGAAATCGACAGGAACCGAAAGATTGCTCTTGAAAAGTTTCACGAGACCTGAAACGCGTTTTGGCGGAATCAGACCACTCATATCCTTTATCGTAATCATATCGGCACCCAATGCTGCCATCTGTTTGGCCTTATCAAGGAAATAAGCATCCGTAAATACGGGTTTCGGATTCTTTTTCCCGGTCAGACGGGCGAAGAAACCCACAGGCGGATACTTCGGATCGATCGTGTAACATACCGCACAATCAGCAATACCTCCGTACTGTTTCACATATTTGACCGTCGATTTGACATTGTCCACATCATTCAGCGCATCGAAAATACGCATGATCCCCAAACCGGATGCAATGGAATTACGACAGAAGCCATCGATTATCTCATCCGTATAAGGTGCATAACCGAAAAGGTTACGACCACGTGACAAAGCAGTCAATTTCGACACATCACCAACCGCAGCCTTGATTTTTTCCAGACGCGTCCAAGGATTCTCCCCCAAATAACGCATTACGGAATCGGGCACGGCTCCTCCCCAAACTTCCATCGCATAGAAATTGGCATCCTTATAGTACGGAAGTACCCTGTCTACCTGCGACTGATTCATACGGGTCGCAAACGATGACTGTTGACCGTCACGTAAAGTAAGGTCTCTGATTCTAAGTTTTCTTGCCATAATTCTCAATATTTATTTTCGGGTTGTATTACTTCGTTCTTACCACAAATCACTGTTATTTCAATAACAAATATAGCGAATAAATTTAATACGCAACAATTTTTTAAAGATTTTGGTTGTTTTCCTATGGTCAAACACCATAAATAACAGAAATGGAGGTGTCAGGGATTGCGACACCTCCATTTACAAAATATTCTATTTATACGTATTGTTTCAGAACTTGTAACTGAAAGCGAGACCTACACGAGAAAGCGCGAACTTGAGTCCGGAATTATCTTTGCCGCCCGCATCATTATATTCAGCATAGGCAATACCGCCTCCAACATACGCATCAAGGCCCCAACCGTGACCGAGCTTCCAATAGTAACCGTAGGAAAGACCCAGTTGACCGGCTTTTACATTCGACTTACCGACACCGGTTGCTCCGACAAATACCTTAAGCAGGTCACTCTGCATGGTAACATCACCGAAACGTCCTACATTGGCATACAGTCCAAGGTGATGGCCATTGAAAGCCTCACAAGTATAATACCTTGCTTCGAATGTTCCCATCCAACCATTGGCATACACGGAGTTATCAGAGTTTTTCCAAGGATTTGCTATAACTCCAAGTCCTTCAAGGCTCAACGTCCATTTGGGAGCAACGGAAAATTCAACCCCGAAATTAGCTGCTCCGACACCGGCAGGTAAAACATTCCATTTAATTGCAGCCTCTTGAGCATTCGTGAAGCTTACAAAGCCGACAACGGCACACAAAGTAACAATTAATTTTTTCATAATTAAGGACTTAAATATTAAATTACTTTCAATCGTTTCTTGCGCAATCATTTAACACCGCTAAAGTAGTATATTTTTTTCAAATATCGTACAGATCAAAATGTTTTTTTACGATTTTAACCAATAATCACACCATATTTTGCATTCCGGATCATAAAAATTCGAAAAAACTCTTATACCATTCAATCCTCGGATGTGGGTCAGATCGCATCGAGCGGCTACATGCTTCAACTTTTCTCCAGGATTTCCGATTGTTGCGGAGACTTGCACGAACCTCAAACCAGTCTGACAATACACTCTGATCATGATTGCTTCCTCTCGAGAATATCACGGATTTGTGTCAACAATTGTTCCTCTTTCGAAGGAGCAGGTGGCGGTACAGACACTGTATTTTGTTTTTTGCGACCTGCATTCACCGCCTTCACCATCAGGAAAACTGCAAAAGATACGATCAAAAAATCAACGACCGTCTGTATAAATTTTCCATAAGAGAGTACGACTGCCTGTTCCGTAGCTGTTGCCGTTTTCAACGTAACAGCCAGATCGGAAAAATCCACCCCGCCAATTAACAAACCCACCGGAGGCATGACAACATCGGAAACCAATGAACTGACGACACTGCCGAAAGCCGCTCCGACAATAATCCCGACTGCCATATCCACGACATTGCCGCGCATGGCGAATGTTTCGAATTCTTTAATGAAACCCATAAACACATGTATTTGCAAACAACATCTTTTTATTTATCATTACATTATAAATGGCATAATGACGTAAAAATCATCCGATCGATATCGATACGCATCCGAACACGACAGAGTTGTTGTAGATTCCGCAATTCTCCACTCATGTACCTTTCCTTCGGGACTGAAAAAAATTGGTAATGTATACCGTAAATATCGGAAACATCAACATACCCAATCCGGGTAAAATAACCGACATGGTTTTACCGATAGCCGTAACGGCGAACAACTCGGCTCCAACGGTGGTCACATTCATACCTGCCCACCACAAAGCATCGCCGAAACCTTTCAAATTTTCGTTACGCCCCGTTTCGTAAGCATAAAACAAGAGAGAACAGAGATATGTCAACTCCAACAGACAAAACAGATACGAAAGCAACAACGTTTGTGACTTGTTGCTGGAAACGCTCCATATTACCAAATAGATACCGAACATGCCCCTTATCAACGGCAAACTTTTGAATACGATATAAACGGACTTGTCTAGTTCTACTCCACTCCATTGTAATATATTGAGGTACGGTAATGAGACAACTAACAACAGCCAATTCCTTTTCAAAAAACGCTTTCGATCGTATGCAACCGATACATTTAAAAAGAAATCCGCCATGAAAACCAGACATACAATGAACTGCAATTCCAACAAACCCGGTTGCAATCGATATTGCTTCGTGTAGATGATATCGTATGAAAGCGATAACAATATCAGGATACTGCCTGCAAGTGTCAGCAGATTAAACACTCTGTTCCACGTTCCGATCCGTACGTTCGCTTTTCCCATAGGACTTTCGCTTTGCTGCCGATCGCGAAGTTCAAATCTCGTACCATATTGGAATAGACGGGAAATTTGCTATCTTTGCTGTCGAACCCATAAAAATTTCGTCACCCGACATGAAGAATGTACTCTTTTGGACGCTCCTCCCTGTTTTCATCTGCCAATTTGTTACGACTTCAGCACAAGAAAGTACTTCTCCCCAGATTTACGGAGTCATAAAGACCAAGTTCGAAGTAAGTTCCTACGACGGCACCCATCGTTTCAGTGTACGGAACTCTCGATTCGGTGTGCGAGGTTCTGTCTCTCCGAAGATGCGTTATGCCGTTCAAATAGAGTTGAACTCGCTTGGAAAACTCGAAGTCCTCGATTCATACGCCGCATACAAAATCAACGATTTCGAACTCTCGGTCGGACAACAACAATACAAGTTCAGTACAGACCTTGATCGCGGAGCGGGGAAAAACTATTTTGCCAATCGCTCTTTTCTGGGCAAATTCATCACCCAATACTATTATTATACGTCGAATACATCGGGAGGACGGCAATTCCATGTATCGAGTATCGGTTCACGGGACATCGGTGCTTTGTTGCGCTATCGCAATCAAACGGGCATACCATTCGACATATCTTGCGGCATCTTCAACGGTTCTGGCATAAACAACCCGCAATGGACCAACCGCATCAATTTCGTTTCACGCATCGGTATCGGCAGGAATAAAGGTTTTGGCGGGGCGATGAGCTATTACCATGGAGATACGCCCATTACGGAAACGACGGTCGCAACGGAGCAAAATCCGAATATTCCGTTTGATCCTTTATTCAGGACCGTAGATTGTCGTCAACGTATCGACATGTGGGGGGCGGAATTCCGTTATATCGGAAGCCGACTCGTAGTAGAGTCCGAATTTGCACAGCGGCTTCTGCACACGCATATTTTCTCCGAACAGGAAACGCATGAATCGCAACTTATGACGGCAGCCGTAGTTTCTGCGATATATCGATGTCCGCTTCCACAGAGTCGCTTTGCAGAGTATCTTGCCCCAGCATTGCGATGGGATTGCGGGGACAATATCCAATTCGCCAACATGTCGGACGGCACATTGGCAGACAGTTTTTCCGCAAACCGGCTCACTTTCGGTCTCAATCTGGGACTGGCAGGGGAGATGCTTCGTGCTGAGATCAGGCTCAATTTCGAGCACTATTTTCTCGACGAACTTCCGACTGACATATCCGTCAATCAATTATTGCACGACAAAATTACGCTTGAATTCTTTGCGGCCTTTTAAGGGAGGACTTTGTACGTGTAAATAAAATCAAAAAAACCGCGGA
>CASDWR010000104.1 GCA_949284665.1 uncultured Rikenellaceae bacterium
ACGAAGGTTTCCGATCGGTATCGAGAGGCAGATGCTCATGCGATTGACGGATCAGTCCCCGATCCTTGAAAATGCGATCCGTGATGTAGTAGCCCAACTCGGTAGTAAGAATGCCGATACCCGCACCGACCAATACATCCGAAAGCCAGTGCTTGTTGTTAAGCATGCGGCTGACGGCAGTCGTCGTGGCCAAAGCATAGCCGCCGACACTATACCAGGGACTGCGTGTAGTCCCGTACTCCTTATGGAGCATTGTGGCACACATAAAGGCCATTGCCGTATGTCCCGATGGAAACGATTTGTTGTTCGAACCGTCCGGTCTCCTTCGTTGAACCGTATATTTCAATCCATTGACTGCAATGCCCATCATCGCCGCTGAGAATGCGTCGGCTGTCAGCATCCGTCCCCACGAACTGCGACCCTCGACTCCGAAAGCCTTCATGCCGAGCATTAGAAAAGCCGGAGAGTATTGCAACCAGTCGTCGTATTCATGGCGAAAGCGAGGCAGATAGTCGTTGCGCATTGAGCGAACCTGATAGTCGTGTCCCGTGAGTATCGAACCGAAGACAATGGACGGAATCGCAACATGAAGTGTCCGATATTCATAAAGGGCCATTTCGATCTGTTTACGTTGTGCATTCGGATCGCTCTCGTTCGCCTTGTCGACAGGTATCGTATGTATCACTCTTCCCCCGTCCGAAAAACCGACCGACAGGGCCGTGTTCATGCAACTGTTCTTTGCTCTATGATCGAAAAAACCGGAGCAACTCCTTTGTGCTGTCGTTTCAGACAGGTCGAACTCCGATGTCAGCAGGGAAAGCCTGTCACCACCCGACGGTATCAGGAACGGTGACGGTTGGAATGAACGGCGAAGCGTGTCGGTCGTTACCGTTCGATGGATCGGAAAAATCGATTGGCCGAAAAGCCCTCCATGCAATGCGAGAATAAATAGAAAAACAGATACGGTGCGTAACATGATTTCGTGTCTCCGGAGATCGGTTGAGTAAAGTTTATGGGCAGCAAAATGACCCTCTCCCCGCACAAAGATAGGAAAAAACGCTCCGGAATCCTCTCTTTTCGCCTTTTTTTGTCCGAATGAACATCCATGTCTAAACTGCTCTTGTCCCGTCTGGCCTGTGCCGGGAGCGCGATTGCCTGCAGAAGAACAATATAGCTGCATCGGTCCCCTCTTCCGACAAAAACATCCTTCAGACTCTTCGTATCCTTCTCCCCCGTGTTGAACAAGCAATTTTATATTTTGCGAGGACATGTGGAATGTATCTTCTGGCCGCTACCCGAGAGTAAAATCCGGTTCCGCCATACTTGTTGCCATCGCAACTGTTTTCCCCATGGCCCTTTCGTCATGGCAGCCAACGATAGAAATGGTCGTCGTTTCTACGAATCTCTATACCGCCGCAGACGAAATCCACCGGTAATATATGGGTATTGTCGGTATTTACTTGATCGAATTCATTCGAATGCTCGCCTTGACGAAAGCCAAAGCTTTGATACGCGAAACTTCGATCTCCTTGTCCGCGTGGTGCGGATTCTGACTCACCAGTTTTACATGTCCTGCCCGTTCAGACTTCTGAATGTATTTGACCGTAATGTACTCTTCGCCGTCGATATCGATTGATAACAGATACATGTCTCCCCAAAAAATATCTTCGATACTGTTCACTTGCTTGTAGAGTACGATATCGCCGCTCTTGAGCAGGGGATACATGCTGTCGCCTACGATGTAGACCGCACCATCGCATTTGGGAAGGTTCGGAATGTGAATGTAATCTACGGGTTTCTGGTTCTGCCGGTCCAAAAAGAGAGGAACCAGTCCCGCCGTGCCTTCGATGTCGTACAACGGTACGCTCTGATGCGGCAGCGAGCGATCCGTACGCTTCAAAAAAGCGATACACTCCTCTCTCGGACAGTTGAACATCTCGCCACGTCCCTCTTCAAGCCACTCGGGGTTGACATTCAGTTCCTGAACCAAAATGTTCTTGTTCCGCTCCGACAAAGCAGCTTTCCCTGTTTCGATCATCGAAAGCGCACTCTTCCCGACTCCCAACAAACGTGCTACCGTCTCCTGTGTCAAGCCTAACTCCTTTCTTATGAGCTTAATGCGGTTTTCCATTTTTTCCTTCTATGTTCCTTTAAACTGACAATTTCAATTTTTGTACAATATAATTCAAATATTGAATATATATTTGTCCTACAAAGTTAAGTAATTTAATAGAATTGAACAAATATGAAGACAGAAAAAGCAATGGAACCGAAAAAGTCCCGGGTTGTAGAATCGACCGACACCCCCGACAAGCCTATCTTTGTCGAAAACGTAAGCGCAGTGATCGAAATCGACAAGAAAGATTACCTGGCAGTTGCCGAACGTTTGCTTCAGGCGATCGACCAGTCCGATTTTTACAGCGGATCGATTTGTTACAATGCCCCCGAATTCGACTCCACATTCACTGCGACACTGATCGTCTATCGCAAACATGAACGAGTCGTCGAGGGAATATCCGATCGTATCGTTGATATCGTGCCCGTATGGTGGGAGTTCAATACGTGTCGTTCGGACGGTACCCCGGTGTTGAATGATTTCAGTTTCTCGGAATTGAAACCCTATTTATTGTAATGTCCTGTTGGTGGGAGAGCATGTGCAGGCAAATACTGTTCCGGGGACGCCCATGCCCGTGCCTTTCGGACACTGGTCGCCGATCGACCTTTATCTCGCCGGGGACGCCCGGTCATCTGTCCGATCGCGCTCTCCCCTTTTTAGAAAAGAATGTCTGAAAAAATATCGTTCCTCTCTTCCGGTGATCCGGTTCCCTTTACCGATTTCGCCCGACAAATGGACGCAAATCTCGTGCTGACTCCATTCCATCGCAACTATTACCGCGTGTTGGAAGCTTTTGCCGCTGGACACGTCAAACGACTGGTAATTACCGTACCCCCTCAACATGGCAAATCCCTTGCCTCTTCTGTCCTGTTGCCAGCCTATTTGCTTGGACTGAATCCAGATCTGCATATTGCGATCGCTTCTTACAGCGCCTCTCTTGCCCAAAAATTCAATAAACGGGTTCAACGGTTGATCGATCGGGCCGATTATGCCGCCCTTTTCCCCGAAACCTCGATCAAAGGTGCCGGTCATGCGTCTGCATATGTCCGAACATCGGAACGTGTGGAGATTGTCGGGCACAATGGCGAGTTGATCGCTGTCGGTCGGGAAGGATCGCTTACCGGAAACCGGGTCGATGTCTTTATTATTGATGACCTGTACAAGGATGCTATGGAAGCCAACTCTCCTGTCGTGAGAGAGAACTGTTGGGAATGGTATACATCTGTGGTCCGTACACGCATGCACAACGACTCTTCCGAACTGATCGTATTCACCCGCTGGCACGAAGAGGACCTGATCGGTCGTATCCTCGCTCGGGAACCATTCGAGAAACTCGATCAGTGGCGGCAACTTGAATCGGTCGGGTGTTCGGAGCGGCTGTTGCTCAATTACGAAGCCATCAAGGAGTCGCCTGCGACCGAAATCGATCCCCGTAATATCGGTGAAGCCCTATGGCCCGAACGGCACAGCATCGCTTTGCTCACCGAAAAACGGGCGCTCGATACACTCCGATTCGAATGCATGTATCAGGGCCGGCCTTCGAGTGCTGAAGGTCTTCTTTATGGCGACCATTTCCGCACCTATGCAATTTTACCCGATGATACGGTGCGTTGGGCAAACTACACTGATACGGCCGATACGGGAGACGATTACCTCTGTTCGGTATGTTACCGGGTCGATACCGAGGGCGCAATTTATGTGACCGATGTAGTCTACTCCAGAGCGGGAATGGAAGAGACGGAGAAGGAAGTGGCACACATGTTGTCCGACTCCCCGTTGTGGGAGGTGCTGGTCGAAAGCAATAATGGCGGGCGAGGGTTTGCAAGATCCGTGGCGCGACTTGTCCCTTCGGTCTCGGTCGAGTGGTTCCACCAAAATGCCAACAAGGAGGCACGTATCCTGTCGAATGCCTCCGCCGTATTGCGGAACGTGTCGATGCCGGTCGACTGGAAACAGCGTTGGCCGGATTTCGCCCATCATCTCACTACTTACCTGAGGCGTTTCCGGGCCAATCGTTGGCATGATGCTCCCGATGTCCTGACCGGAATCGTCGAGCGGGAGTGCACCCGTGTACTGGCAAAAAAAATACGGGCCGTGAAGTTTATCT
Organism: uncultured Rikenellaceae bacterium; assembly: GCA_949284665.1. GTDB lineage: Bacteria > Bacteroidota > Bacteroidia > Bacteroidales > Rikenellaceae > Tidjanibacter. The sequence continues at coordinate 4,224 of CASDWR010000104.1, forward strand.
GAATCCCCGGGACTGTACACCCGGAACGGATACAACGGTAAACAGGTGAGAAGACATGTCTCCGATACAGCTTCCCTCGGAAAACCCCGTCCCATTTGGGGGTGGTGTGAACAAGCCGACAACAAAAATGTTGGCCGGAGGTGGACAAAAAATATGGGGAAGACTCACGTCTACCCCATCTCATCAGGTTAGGTTAGTTAGGTTAATGAGGTACGGGACATTTTCCCGTAAAACATCACTACAAATATAATCCTATTTTTTTAATATGCAAAAAAAACAGCTTAAAACCTTCGATTCTTAAATTTTTTTGTTCCTTGTCGGAATCATCTTTTTTTGTTGGAAAACTTGCTCCCGAGCACCACCTCGTTTTTAAAATATTTTATTTAGTTAATTAAATTATTTAAATAATGGGGCGCGTTCCGATTCCTTCCGATCAGGGCTCTACGAAAGTTGCATGAACCGCAGATGGCGTCGGCGACACCATGGCTGGCCTGTTCTCCGTATTCCGGCTTTTTTCACTCCGGTTTCGGTACGAGGCTGGCGTAAGGCCATACTCCTTCTTGAAAAGTTTGATATAGTGCGAAGTGTTCGGGAAACTGCATTCGTTGCCGATCTCCGAGATGGATTTATTGGTGGAGATCAAAAGCAGACGCGAATGCATCAACCGTTGACGGATCAACCAGCGATGAGGGGGTTCGTGATACCGTTTCTTGAACTCTTTTTTGAATGAAGTGAGACTCTTGTTGCACTTGCGAGCAAGGTCGTCGATCGAGATATTATCGAAAAGATGGCGCTGGACCGTCTGTTCGAAATTCTCGGATTGAGTGTCCAGATTCATTAACAGCTTCCCTTTGATGCAGCAGTCGGGTTGTGTAAGAATCAGATAAATCAATTCCGTGATTTTGAGCTGCTCCGCTGTCTGGTCGTTCGAAAAAATATCCTCTTTGATGTATTGATTGATGGTCGAGAAAAAATTGCGGACTGTGCTCCATGCCGGATAGATGACATGTGAATTGTCCCGGCATTTCTCGCACGAATGGTCGTTCGTGATGTTCAGTTTGTAGTTCATATTCAAATTGGTGAGAATGCGGCTCAGCATGTCCGGCGTATAGTAGAACATGATTTGTTCGAACGGGTTGCCATCTTCGGGAATGTCCTCGATGTAGTGGTGACCGATGTTGAGATAAAAGAGGTCCCCGCGATTGACTTCGTGACGCACATCGCCGTAATGAATGTACTTTTTGCCGCGCAGAACGTATCCGATGCCGTGGCGCGTGAGGTTGTATGATTGTACGTTGTTGCGGTAAGGCTGAACATACTTTACAATCATCGGTTGTTGAGTCGAAAGATTGGTGTTATTCATGATAAAAAATGTTTTTGTCTTTGGTTTTGTCGGATATCCGACGACAAATATAGAGGATGTTTTTCGGATTGTTAACATCCGTTCCAACAGGTTGTTATCTGTTTTTTGACCGAATTTTAACAATGGCTAAAATGCTGATTGATATTGCATTCTGAGATTGCATGTCGGGATGTTGGCCTTTTGGTGTTATCCGATGTGCGTAAATAGCTACCCGTCAGAGACAAAAACGAAATATCACGACTGTTTTGAGTTGTAAGATTTACGTTTTGCGACAAATAAAGGACGTATTGCGTTGTCCGGAAACGGTATAATTTCCGATTTGAGGAAAGAATGACGGATTCCGTGTGCCGGAAGAGTGCAAACGGTTAGAAATTGTCGTACGAAACGTGGTTCTGTCAACCGATAAAGGGCAGCAGATTGATCGCTATGGCACCTCCGATGAGCAGGAGGTAGACGATAAGAGAACCCGCTCCGTCGTAACGAATGAAAAGAGAGGGGGCCAGGATCGAGCAAGGAACGGCAAACAATGGGATGCAACGCAGATCATAACCGGAAAGGATGCCTGCGGTTGCAGTACAAATTAACAGAACAATGGTGTGAAGATATATCTTGTGGGGACGGGTACGCATCTTCGGCAGCATCACGATGTTAACAACGGTCGAAACAAGCGTCAGCAGTACACACAGGATCAAAAAAAGCAGGGGAGGGAAAGCTGCCCCGAAAACCGTATCGGGAAACCATGTTTGCGGCATGGCAGAGAGGTTTTCGGACAGGAGTCGAACCGTATGGCCAAAGTCGTAGCCCAATGCCCACCAGATGACCGAACAGAGTAAGACAGGCAGCAGGACACCTGCTATCGAAACGACGAATTCACGAATCGTGCGACGGTAGATAATCAGAACGATCGGAAGGATCGCCAATATATATATGCTCGGGGCAAAAAGCATGGGAAGAAGACCCAGATAGAATGATGAGAGAAAAACATCCTCGAAACGATAGCTTCGTTTGAAAGCAGCGACCATTCTGCCCGTCGACAGCACCAGAAACATCGTTGCCGTCGAAGTGCTCAATCCCGGTACGGGCCAGAAAGCGCTGCGGGCGAAAATGATGTAAAATACGAAAGCGATGTAGACCCGTATGACCGTGACCGAATAGCGCGTAAGAAAACGGGTTATCAGTACTGCGTTGATGAGTGTCAACATCAGGTCGGCTAACCTCGATATGAAAGGAGAAACGAAAAGTCCGTCGCTGGCTCTGGCCAGAGGCATTTCGGCTGCCGGTACCGTTTCAAAGGGAAACGGGTGGTAGTAGGAGCGCAACAGAAACAGCGACGACAGTGCAAGGGCGCTGAAGAGCGTAATGGTCAACGATTGGCGGGCTATGTCCGTTCTGGAGCGATTCATTCCGCAGGGTGTGTTCCGTTCGAGTGTTCAAAGGTACGAAAAAGTTATTGTCTCCGGAATGGAATGCTGGTGAAAATTATTAATTTTGTACGACAAGCATGTGATGATGCTGGAACTTTCCTTTCAAAATGAAGTCCTCGAAGCGGGGTGTGATGAGGCCGGACGCGGTTGCCTGGCAGGACCGCTCTATGCAGCTGCGGTAATTCTGCCGGAGGGTTTTTCCCATCCGTGGCTCAACGATTCAAAACAGGTAAGCGAAAAGAGACGATACCTCTTGCGCGAAATCATCATGCGGGAGGCAGTGGCCTGGGCTGTCGAGGAGATTGCTCCGGCAGAAATCGATCGGATCAATATCCTCAACGCATCGTTTGTTGGCATGTCGGGAGCTGTATCCCGATTGTCGGTACGTCCCGGCCTGTTGTTGATCGACGGCAATCGTTTCCGCCCGACGCTCGATATCCCTTATCGGTGCATTGTGGGAGGTGATGCTCGTTATGCCGATATTGCTGCCGCTTCGATTCTGGCGAAAACTTTTCGTGACGACCGGATGATCGAACTGGATC